>JAAYAQ010000543.1 GCA_012719295.1 Candidatus Hydrogenedentota bacterium
CGCGCCCAGTGGTAGGCCATGCTCGCGTGCACGGGCTTGCCGTTCGTAAGCGCCATGAACTCCTGGCGGGCCTTCTCCGCGATCTCGGTGTCGATGAAATCGCAGCAGTTGACGCGGGAAAGCGGCCCGACGCGGTACCAGCCCTTTTCTTTGCCGAGCGAGCGGATGTGCGGGAACTTCATGTAGCTCCAGGGCCGCACTTCCTCGCCGAGGTAGTCGGCGTATTCCAGCGGCTCGATCATGTCGAAGATTTTGTTGCCCTGGGCATCGATGGCGCGGAGTTTGCCGTCGTACAGGTCCATGCAGCCGTCTTCGCGCACGATAGATACGTGGTTCGACTCGAAACTGCCGAAATTGAGCAGAAACTCGAGATTGCCCTTCGTGATCTTCTTGCAGAGATCCAGCGCTTCCACGGCCCACTCGACCATGGTGTCGGCGTCCTTCTTGAGGGCGTCGCGCTCTTCGAGCGAGAGGTTCTTGTTGATGCCGCCGGGAATCGCGCCCGTGGGATGCACCTTCTTGCCGCCGGTCGCCTTGATGACTTCCTGGCCGAACTTGCGCATCAGGACCGCCTTCTTGGCGACCTCGGGATACGCCTCGATCACGCCGATCACGTTGCGCTTCTCGACCGGCGCGTCGAACCCGAACAGCAGGTCCGGAGACGCCAGGTGGAAGAAATGCAGGGCGTGCGACTGGTACGTCTGGCCGTAATGCATCAGGCGGCGCATCTTCTCGGCCGTGACGGGGATCTTGTCCACGCCGACAATCATGTCGGTCGCTTTGGCGCCGGCCAGGTGGTGGCTCACCGGGCAGATGCCGCACAGACGCTGCACCATGACCGGGGCTTCCCAGTAGAACCGGCCCTGGGCAAAACGCTCGAACCCGCGGAACTCGATGATATGGAACCGGGCCTGTTCGACGTTGTTGTTCTCGTCCATCACGATGGTGACCTTGCCATGCCCTTCGATGCGGGTCACCGGGTTGATGACGATCTTTCGCTTTCCGTTGTTTGCGGTCTTTGCCATAGTGTGTGCCTCCACGGCGATCAGTCGTATTTAATCAGTTCATACGGCAGCCCGACATCTTTCCCGGTGAGCAGCGCCGTAAGCGCCGCCCAGAGGGTATCCGCCGAGGGCGGGCACCCGGGAAGAAAATAGTCTATCTTCACGACCTCGTGGCAAGGATACACCTTGTCCAGCATGATCGGAATATCGGGGTCGCTCGGAAGCACCCCGCCGTCGACAACCGTCGGCCCCTTCAAATACGCTTCCTCGAAGCATTCCTTCAGGGGTACGGTGTTCCGGCAGGCCGGCACGCCGCCGGTAATGGCGCACTGCCCCACCGAGATGAGAATCTTGCAGTGCTTGCGAAACTGCTTTAATTGCTCGTAGTTCTCGTCGTTGCTGATGCCCCCTTCCAGGAGACCGACATCCACCGGACGCGTGAACGTCTTGATGTCGTTGATGGGCGACTTGTGGAACTCCACCAACTCGACCAGGTCGAGTATCCGCTCATCGATGTCCAGCAGGGACATGTGACAGCCGAAACAGCCCGTGAAGGGGGCGGTTGCTACTAGTGGCTTCGCCATGGTGTCTACCCTTTCCTGAATCGTTCAGCCTACCGGCTGTTTCTGCTCGATGTCGCTCCCGATGGGGGTCGTGTCGTACTGCCGCTGGCCCACGGGCACTTTCCATCCGATGCGTTTGAGCCGGAGACATCCCGTCGGGCACGCCTGGGCGGCCCGGTCGGCGGCCTTCAGACCGGTCTCTTTCAGGCCATGCACGCCGTCAACCGCGATGCGCTTGTTGATGCCGCGGCCTTCAAAGCCAAACACGCGTTTGCCCTCGGCCTCGGAGGCCCGGGCGCAGCGGCCGCAGAGGATGCAGCGGTCCCGATCGATGAACACGTCCGGATGGGTCGCATCGAGCTCGCGCGGCTTGCGAAGGAAGGGCAACGTCACCGCGAGCATGCCGAGGCGGTAGCCCATCGCCTGCAACTCGCAGTTGCCGCTGGCTTCGCACGCCGGGCACACGTGGTTGCCTTCGGCGAACAGCATCTCGACCACGGTGCGGCGCAGCGTGGTCAGTTCTTCCGTGTCGTTCTCGATGACCAGACCCTCGCTCACCGGAAACGTGCAGGAACTGGCCGGGCGGCCGTTGACCTTCACGGTGCAGACGCGGCAGTGCCCGCCGGGGATCAGACCCTTCAGGTAGCAGAGGCGCGGAATGTAAACCCCGGCATCGTCGGCGGCCTGCAGGATGGTCTGCCCTTCCTGCGCCTCGATTTCGACGCCATCAATGATGATATTGACCGTGTTTTTGCTCATCCGAATTACACCTCCACGTCGTGCGGTTTCTGCCCGGTAATGGAGCACGCTTCCTTGAGGGCTTCCTTGAGATCGAACGCCGGGATGAAGTCGTCCGGCTGAATCCGGGCTTCATACAGGGCCGGGAAATTACGCAAGGTGGTCAGCACGGGATTGGGCGCGGTCTGGCCAAGTCCGCAACGGCTCATGAATTTCACCGTATTGGCGGTTTCTTCGAGTTTCTTGAGATCCTCCCGGGTGCCTCGCCCCTCGAGAATCTTCTCGAACTGCATCTTGAGGAACGTCGTGCCGGCGCGGCAGGGCGCGCACCAGCCGCACGATTCCTCGACAAAAAACTCCAGAAACCCTTCCATGCACGCGAGCAAGTCGCGGTCCTTACCGAAAATGATGGTCGAACCGCCGGTGGGCAGGTCTTCGAAACAGATGCTCCGCCCGAAATCCTTGGGCGCGATGCACTGGCCCGAGGGCCCGCCGATCTGAACGGCCTGCGCATCCGTCGCGCCGACCATCTCGAGCACCTTCTCCACGGTGATGCCATACGCCACTTCGTACACGCCGGGCGCAGCGCAATCGCCGGAGATGCTTAGCAGCTTGGTGCCCGTCGAATCCTTGGTGCCCATCGAAGAGAACCACTCCGCGCCGCGTTCCATGATGCGCGCGGCGCAGCAGAGGGTCTCCACGTTGTTCACGCTGCTGGGCCGATCGAGGTAGCCTTTCTGCACCGGGAACGGGGGTCTGTCGCGCGGCGCGCCGCGTTTCCCTTCCAGCGACTCGATCAGCGCCGATTCCTCGCCGCAGATGTAGGCGCCGGCGCCCATCTGAATGCGGATGTCAAAATCAAACCCTTCCGCGCCGCACACGTTCTCGCCCAGAAGTCCCATGCGGCGGCGCTTCGCCAGCACCTGTTCCAGGTGGGGCAGCAGGTATTCGTATTCGCCGCGAAGGTAGAAAAACCCCTGCTTCGCGCCGACGGCATACCCGGCGATCGTCATGCCTTCGAACATCAGGTCCGGGCATTCCGTCAGGATCACGCGATCCTTGAACGTGCCGGGCTCGCCTTCGTCGCCGTTACAGATAACGTAGTGCGCCTCGCCCTCGGCCTTGCGGCAGAAACTCCATTTCATGGCCAGCGGGAAGCCTGCGCCGCCGCGCCCGCGCACACGCGCCTTGTTCATTTCGTTGATGACGTCCTCGGGGCTCATGCTCAGGGCCTTGCGAATGCCCGCGCCCCGCTCGAACGGCGCAAAAATAACCGGGCCCGCCTGCCGCAGGTTCGATTCGACCGACTTCACGCTCAGCGCCCCGCCGTCGTGCAATTTTCCCGAACGAACCGCCTCAACGATCAATTTCACGTCTTCGGGCCGGATGTTGGTCAGCACCTTGCCGTTCACAAGCGCCGCGGGCGCCTGGTCCGACATGCCGATGCACGGCGTGTACTCCAGGCTGATCA
>JAAYAQ010000112.1 GCA_012719295.1 Candidatus Hydrogenedentota bacterium
CACAAAGGCACCAAGCCACCAAGGAGGATCATTCTGGACGCGCTGCGGTTTGCTCCGTCGCGCAGGCCCGACTGGTCCCGCACCGGACCAGAACGGGGACATGTTCCAAGCGCCGCCCCGGCGCGGCAACGTGTCCCGATTCGAACCGGATGGGCAGCCACGGGGGGCTGCCCCTACAAGGGGGTTCCGGTGGCCAGCCCCGACACGACGACTACGTGTCCCCATTCTTGCAGCCCCAAAGGGGCGACCGAGAACAGCCCGGGGCGGTTGCGTCCGGGTGTTTCAGGTCAGCATGCGGGCGATCTTGAGCATGAAATCGCCGATCTGGCCGCCGTATTCGGGGGAGCCGATATTTTCGACGAGGCCGCGGGTCATCGCCTGGACAGTGTCGATGCTGTTGGTGAGGACGGGGAGGGCCCCTTCGACGCCGGCGAATTTCATGTGCACGAAGGGCTTCCGGCGGGTGTAGCAGCCGCGGCCGGCCTTGGTCTTGCCGGCTTTCACGCGCAGGTAACAGGCGATGCCTTCCGGTTCGACGGACCATTGGTAGATGCGGTCCGGCTGTTTGCTGGTCCATTTGACCATGTCGGGGTCGCCGCCTTTGTTCAGCTGGCTGAGGGCGGTCGAGATCATGTACAGGATGAGCTTGACCTTGAGCCGGGCTTCGTCGGGGGTTTTCGGCGCTTTGTTGGGCATCAGGAGTTTCAGGCGCATCAACACGCCGAGCATTTTGAGCAACAATCCGACGTTCCGCAGACCGTGTATCCGTGGCAGGACCGGTTTGCCGGCGAACATGGCGTTCATCTTGCGGAGCGAGGAAAACCGGAACGTGAGGTCGGGGTGTTCGGCCGGTTCGTGGACAATGGCGAAGGCGCCGTTGTTGAACGTGATGTGCGAGGCCATGGGCCCGCCGCCGGGGTCGTTGGCCACGAACTGGACGGTTGCGGTGACGCCTTCGAACCGGTTGCGCGTTTTCGGATCGTCTTCGAGCAGGACCTTGATGACGGGCAGGACGGCCCGCAACACGATGCGCGCGGTGAGGCGATCGGTGTCGGCCGCCATGCCCTAGACCTCGTCTTCCCAGTCTTCGTCCGCTTCGAAATCGCGGCCGAGGACCTCGCCGATCTTCTCGAGAATGCCGTCGGTGTCGATCTTGTAGTGATGCATGAGGTCCTCGGGATAGCCGTGCATCGAGAACTCGTCGGGGATGCCGGCCTTTTCGAAGGCACAGCCTTTGCCGCTGGCGGCGACGACGTCAGCCACGGCGGTGCCGAGCCCCCCGACGACGCTGTGGTCTTCGAAGGTCACGATGCGGCGCGTATCGGCCACGGCGCGGAGGATGGCCGCCTCGTCGATGGGTTTGATGGTGTGCATATTGAGTACGCGCACGCTCACCCCCTGTTCTTCGCGGAGGATCTTCGCGGCCTGGACCGCGTGGTAGACGACGGGTCCGCAGCAGATGACGGTGATGTCGGTGCCCGGGCACATTTCGACGGCGTTGCCGATCTCGAAGGGATAGTCCTCGCTGTCGTAGACGCGGGGCTCGAAGCCGCGCCCGATGCGGATGTAGACCGGGCCGGGGACCTCCATGCAGGCGCGGACGGCCTTCGCGGCTTCGATGCCGTCGGCGGGCACGATGACCGTGAGGTTCGCGAACGCGCGCACGATGGACAGGTCTTCCGTGGAATGGTGGGTGGCGCCGGCGGAACCGAACGAGGTGCCGCCGTGCGTGGCGATCACCTTGACGTTGAGGTTCTGGTAGCAGACGTCGGTGCGAAGGAATTCGCAAGCGCGCATCGAGGCAAACGACGAAAACGTCGAGACAAAGGGGACGAGTCCGGCTTTCGCCATGCCCGCGGCCACGCCGAACAGGTTCTGTTCGGCGATGCCGAAATTGAAGAAGCGTTCCGGGAACCGCTCGCCGAAGGTGCCGATCTTGGTGGATTTGGCGAGATCGGCGCTGAGGCCGACGATTTCGGGGTGCCGTTCGCCCAGTTCGGTGAGCACGAGTCCGTAGATTTCGCGCTGGGTGAGTTTGTCCGCGTCGTACACGGTCCAGGTCAGTCCGCCTTCGGTGGTGCTCATGCCATGCGCTCCAACGATGCCCTGGCTTTCGCCAGGAGTTCGCCGCCCAGCCCGCCGTAATGCCAGGCCGGATCGTTTTCCATAAAGTCGACGCCTTTGCCTTTGACCGTATCGGCGATAATCATGACGGGGCCGTCGCCGTTGGCGCGGGCGAATTCGATGGCGCCGGCCAGTTCATCGAAATCGTGGCCGTTGACGCTGCGCACCTGCCAGCCGAACGCGGTCCACTTGGCGGCGAGGGGTTCGAGGCTCATGACGTCTTCGGTGAGTCCGTCGATCATCATGTGATTTCGGTCGCAAAAGGCGGTGAGATTGGCCAGTTTATAGTGGTGCGCGGCCATGGCGGCTTCCCAGATGGAACCTTCATTGCTTTCGCCGTCGCCGACGATGCAATAGGTTCGCCAGGGTTTCTTGAGCACGCGGGCGGCGAGGGCGAGTCCCACGGCCTGCGACAGCCCGTGGCCCATGGACCCCGTCGAGACGTCGACGCCCGCGGCCTTGCTCGAATCGAGGTGCATGCCGAGTTTCGAGCCGGTCGCGTTGAATTCGCGGAGGTCCTCTTTGGGAAAGTATCCGCGGTGGGCAAGGGTCACGGCGTGCCCCACGCCGCCGTGGCCCTTGCTGAGCACGAAGCGGTCGCGGTCGGGCCAATCGGGCCGGGCCGGATCGATGTTGAGGTAGTTGAAGTAGAGAATGGTCAGGATATCGGCCATGCTCAGCGCGCCGCCGATATGGGCGCCGCCCGACCAGGCCGTAACCTCGACAATCTGTTGGCGGATCTCGAGGGCGATTTGCTTGAGCCGGGTCCGCTCTTCAGGACGTAGTGGCATGGATTTCCTCCCGAATGGAACTGCGCGCGGGTTGTCTGGCGCCTCGCATTATCTCCCCGTTCCTTTCATGCGGTGGCCTTCAGCGCCCGAAACGCGTCATCGGCGATGTCCCACGTGCGCTGGAGATCGGCGTCGGAATGGGCGGTGGAGACGAACCAGTTGTGATGCGGCGTGAAATACGCGCCGCGCCGGGTGCACTCGGCGCACCAGCGCTGATGGAGCATCTGCGATTCGTCGTCGGTGATGCGGTAATAGGCCATGCAGGGTTCGCCGGTGACCCGGAGCGTAAAACCGTGACTCTTCGCGATGCGGACCAGCCCGTCGTTGAGTTTCCGGCCGCAGGCGTCGAGCAGGCTCGGCGCGTCGAGCCGTTCGAGTTCCTGGAGCGTTGCGATGGCCGCGGCCATGGGCGCGGCGGAAAACCAGTAGCTGCCGGTGTGAAACACGTTTGCGGTGACGGTGCGCAAGGCGTCCGTGCCGACCAGGGCGGCGATGGGGTAGCCGTTGGCGAGGGCTTTGCAGAAGCAGACGAGGTCGGGGGTGAAACCGTAGCGCTCGTTGCTGCCGCCGCGGTGGAGGCGGAATCCGCAGCGCACGTCGTCGAGTATGAACACGATGCCATGTTTGCGGAGCAGGGTTTCGACGCTTCGCCAATACCCCTCGGCGGGGAGGGCGTTGTCCTGAAACGTGGGATGATGGTAGGGGGTGGCGATGAATCCGGCGATGCCGCCTTCGTGTTCGGCCACGACGCGTTCGAGGGCGGCGACGTCGTTCCAGGGGATGCGGATGCAGTGGCGGTGGTCGTCTTCGGCAATGCCGTGATGCCCGGGGGCCTGCATCCAGGGATGCGTGCCGTGGTAGCCGCCCTGGATGGCGACGAGCGTGCGGCGGCCTGTGGCGGCGCGCGCGATGGTGACCGCGTAGGAGGTCACGTCGGCGCCGTTCTTGGCGAAAAAAGCCCAATCGGCGGCGGCGACGCGGTCCACAAGCAGTTCGGCCAGCTCGACCATCTTCGGCGACGCGATGCTGGCGGCATCCGCGAGCGCGAGCTGTTTTCGGAACGCGTCGTCGACCACGCGGTTGGCATAGCCGAGGATCATGGGGCCATAGGCGCACATGTAGTCGATAAACTCGTTGCCGTCGACGTCCTGAAACCGGGCGCCTTCGGCGCGGGCGGCGAAGAACGGAAACGCGGCGGTCTGGCCCAGTGGCGCGGGGCTGAAATGGCCGTAGATGCCGCCGGGGATGACTTCGCACGCGCGGTCGAAAAGCCTGCGGGATTGCGGGTATTCGAACGTTTGCATGCGTTCCGTCCTTTCTCCGGGCAGGCTCATGCCAGGTAACCGGCGGCGCGTTCCATGATCAGGCTCGTATTGTCGATGAGGGGGATCGTGCCGTCCAGGCGCAGCAACCCTTTTCCCGTGGCCGTAAACGCGTCGAGTTTGCCGCTGAGGACGCGGTAGGCGGCCGGCCAGTCGGCGAACCACATCCGGGCGGCCGGCCGGTCCAGCGCGCCTTTCCGGGATTCGACGCCGTTGCTGCCGTAGACGAGGTGGGCCACCGGCCCTTCCGAATCCACCACGAACTGCAGGGAGCCGGCGGGGGTCGCGGCGGCGAGTTGCGCCGCGACGGGGTCGAGTTC
>JAAYAQ010000544.1 GCA_012719295.1 Candidatus Hydrogenedentota bacterium
CAGCGGGTCGTCGCCTTCCGTCAGCGGCCACTGCCAGCAGCACGGCGGTGCGCGAAGTTTCAAGCTCGCCCGAATCACCGGCATCCGGCTCCTGGAAGACGAGACCTTCTGACGTCCGTCACCGGCGCGGCGCTGTAAAGCCGCGGCGCAAACGTGTTATTCTTCATTTCTGAACAGGCGGAGGTTTTCCATGGCCGGATTTTTGTCGCAAGGGGAGCATGTAGTCGGCGTCGACATCGGCGGCACGAAACTGATGGCCGTGGTGTATGACCACAAGTTCAAGGTGAAGGGACGGAACAAGCGCAAGAGCAAATCCAACAAAGGGGAGCCGACGGAAGAGCGCCTTATCCGAACGATCCAGGAGGCGCTCGACGAGGCGCATGTGGATGCGATTCGCGGGATAGGCGTGGGGTCGCCGGGCCCCCTCGACCCGAGAACCGGGGTAATTATCGACACGCCGAACCTGGCCTGGAAAAACTTCCCGCTGGCGCAGTACCTGAAGAAGACGTTCAAGGTGCCGGTCGTGGTGGACAACGACGTCAACGTCGGCACGTATGGCGAGTACCGGTTTGGGGAAGTCAGCGATTGCGAGAGCGTTCTGGGGGTGTTTCCGGGAACCGGAATCGGGGCGGGGATCATCATCAACCGCAAGATCTTCTACGGGTTCTCGGGGGCGGCGGGTGAAATCGGTCACATGACCGTGGAGGTGGATGGTCCCTATTGCGGCTGCGGCAAGCGGGGCTGTCTTGAAGGGCTGGCGTCGCGGTTGGCCATCGCGGCGAACGTGGCGGCGCTTGCGGCCCGGGGGGATGCGCCATTCATCCTGGCAACCTGCGGGACCGATCTCTCCGCGATCCGCAGCGGGGCGCTCGCGGACGCGGTGAAGGCCGGCGAGAAAATGGTCGAGGGCGTGATACGAAAGGCCGCCTATTACGTGGGTGTGGCCACGGGGAACGCCATCAACATTCTGAGTCCCGAGGCGGTGGTACTCGGGGGCGGCCTGGTGGAGGCCATGCCCGAGCTGTATCTCGAAGAAGTCAAGCGCGGGATCAAGGAACATGCCATGCCCTTCCTGCGCAAGAACGTCCGCATCGTAACCGCGAAACTTGGCGACGACGCCGTGGTTCTGGGCGCGGCGTACATGATTGCCGAGCGGCTGGGAGAGTTCGAGTAGGCCGCTTCCGTCAGAAACGCCGGCGCTGCACCGGTTCTTCGGGGGGCGGCGGCGGACCGGGGTTCCGGAGCGACGTGAAAATGTGCGCGATCCGCTCGCGGAGTTCGAGATTGTTCGAGACCATCAGTATGACATAGTGCTTGTTGCGCACGGCCGCAGCCGCGTTTGTAGAGCCATAGGCGGACGGGAGGCGTGCGGCATCCGCTTCCATCTTCCCCATTTCCCCGTCGATGACGGCGACGTTGGAATACGTAAACAGGTAGACCTGCGCGCCGTTGATGGTCATGAAGGCTTCCGCGTCGGCCTGGTAACGGGGGCGGCTTACCGGCCGTTCATTCGCGACCGAGAAGTTCCGTGCCCTGTACACGGCCTTGATGTCGTCGACCGTGATCGGCACCGGTTCTTTCGTCAGTTGGCATACAAGAGGGATAGCCGCAAGAAGCACGATGCCCACAAGGACCGCGATGAATTTCCTGTCCATCTGCAACGCCCCGCCTACCTGAAGCCCGCCACCAACTCCTGAATCAGCAGATACCAGCCGTCGGCCAGTACAAACATGATGATCTTGAAAGGCAGAGACACGAACACGGGCGGCAGCATCATCATCCCCATCGACATCAGGGTGCTGGCGACCACCATGTCGATGATGAGGAACGGGATGTAGATGATGAAGCCGATCTGAAACGCGATGCGGATCTCGCTCAGGACGAACCCGGCAACCAGCGTTATGGTGGGCACGTCGTCGCGCGTCCGCGGACGTTCCATTTTGGAGATGTCGATGAAAAGGGCAAGGTCCTTGGCGCGCACCTGCCGGAACATGAAATCGCGCATCGGGCCGATGGCGTTGTCCACGGCCTCGTCCCAGCCGATTTGCTCCTGGACATAGGGCCGGTACGCCTCCTCGTAGACCTGTTGGTAGACCGGGGACATGATGAAGAGGGTGAGAATCAGGGCGAGCCCGACCAGGACCTGGTTGGGAGGGGTCTGCTGGGTGGCCATGGCCTGGCGCAGAAAGCCGAACACGACGACAATGCGCAGGAAGGACGTCGTCATTATCGCAATCGCCGGGGCCAGGGACAGCACCGTGAGGAGAATGAACAGCGCCAGCGTGGTGGAGATGCGGTCCGGAGCGGTGGCGCCCTCGAGCCCCCGCAACACGTTCTCGATGCCCAGCGGCCCGGTGTCGTCGGGCGCCTCCTGGGCCAGGGCGGCGGCGGATGCCAGCAGCAGGGCCCCGACTGCCGCGGCCTGTAGCATTCGCTTAAGGTTCGGGTTCACGCGTAGAGTCCCGCAGGTATTCCTGCAACCGGTGGATGTCCCCCCGCAAGGCGGCGATATCGTCCTCGTCAATCGAGTCAACCGCTTCGCGCACCGAATCATCCTCCCCGTCTTTGCGCTGCATCCGGGACAGATTGCCGCGAAGTTGCGAGAAGAAGTCGGCTTCGGGCCGGGCGGCCGGTTCCTCGGGAACAGCGAACTCGGCTTCGTCAAAACTCGCGATCAGGGTCAGGGCATTCTGCGTTTGCCCGACAACGAGGACCTTTCCTCCGGTGCGGACGAAGTGGAGGCACATCCGCGGACTCAGGTAGATTCGCCCCAGAACCGCGCCCAGTTGAGTTCCCGTGCGCAATTGGCCGCCGCGGCTGCGTCGCTGCAGGACGTAATAGACCAGCAGAATCAGGGCAAGCACGACCAGAAGCCACGCGAACGCCTGGAGCAGGCTGTGCGAACGCGCATCGGACGCGGGGGGACTTGGTGGGGTGTCGGCGGAACCGGGCGCCGCGCCGCGCCGGGCGGCCAGTTCACGGTTCACCTGGTCCATCAGCGGGTCGGGCACCTCCGGCGAGGGCTCGGGCGCGGGTTCCGCGGGTTCCATGTCCGGCGTTTCCGGAACGGTCTCCCCGGGAGACTCCGGAGCGACATCCGAGCGGAGATCCAGTTGCGGGGGCGGGATGGCTTCGTATTCGTTGTATTCCTCGGGCTGGACGGGGGACGCCTCGGCTTCCGGGACGGGGTCCTGCGCGACGGCCGCGCACGCACACGCCCAGAAAAGCGCGGCCGCCGCAGCCAGACTGACGCCTCTACTTGGCCGATACGTCTTCATGTCCCTCTTCCGACCCGGAGCGGTCTTCCTGGCCTACGATCTCCCCGATACGGACGTGCAGCACATCGGCGATAACCACCACCTCTCCGCGCGCCAGGGGCAACCCGTTGACGTAGATGTCCGTCATTTCCCCGGCCTGCCGGTCGAGAGAGACGACCGACCCGCGCCGGAGCCCCAGGACCTCCCGCACGGTCATCGAGCACTTGCCCAGGTGCGCGGTAAGGGTCATTCTGACCTCGTTGAGGTCGTCCAGCGACAGGCGTTCCGCTCCGTAGGCGGCCTGGGGGTTCACCTCGCGGAACTCGTGGTCGTGGGGCTGTCTGGCATCGGCATCCATCACGTTCAGTCGCTCACCAGAAACCGTTTGTGGAACACGGCCGTGACTCGAATATTCGGGTCGGGCGGCCCCGGCTGCAGCTGTTTCAAAATCGTGTTGGCCTCGAGGAGGATGGTCTTCTGGATATCGGTCTTGACGCGGGGATCGTCCAGCTCGGCCCGTGTCCGGAACTCGTGCTGCTTGTTGATCATGTCGGTGAAGCGCGCGATATGTTTCTGCACGAGCGCGGCGGTGATCTGGTCATTGCACTCGAGCGATACCTGGAACGACAGCAGCGATGCCGGGAGTTGGCTGTCCTGAGGCATCTTGACCGATGCCACGGACTCGTCGAAGTCCACCGTGACGGTATTGGGATTGAGCTTGTCGCCCGAACCCGCGTCCACCGGCGCGGCGTCCTCCGCCAGTCTGGGCCTGAACATGACGAAATAGAGCAGGAGAGCGCCGAGCACCGCGACCATGCACGCGACGCCGAGCCAAATCAGCAGGCCGACAAGAGATGATTTCCTCGGCACGGGTACTGCGGGTTGTGGTTCGTCAGCCATACGCGCTTACCTCACTCATTGTTCCGGTTGGGGCCCGATGCCGCTGTCCATCTGGTCGATCTTCTGCCGCAGGTCTTTCGTCGTCTCGTCGGAAAAGTCGCCGCGGACGTTGATCTCGACGCGCCGGTTGGCCTGCATCCCCTCTTCCGTCTCATTGGTTGCAATGGGCTGCGACGGCCCACACGCGATCACCTCGAACGCGCCCAGGGGGATCCCGGCGCGTTCGTGGAGAAAGTCCGTCACGCTCTTTGCCCTGCCATAGCTCAAATGGTAATTGTCCTCGAACTTTCCCCCCGGGGTCAAGGGACGGATGTCCGTGTGGCCGCGGATTTCGATATGGGCATTGGGGAGATCGCCCAGCACCATGCCGATATCCTCGAGAACGGGAAACGCATCGGGTTTCAAGTCGGCCTTTGCGGTGTCGAAGAGGATCCGGCTGGGCAGATTGATCTTGAGCCCCCCTTCTTCGTCGAATTCGACTTTGACGTCCTCGGCCTTGTTGTTGATGAGCAGTCGTTCCTGGATCATGCGGCCGATGCGTTCGATGGTGCGCAGCCGGTTAAGAGGCAGTTGCTCGATCGGCAGGGGCTGGATGACCGA
>JAAYAQ010000545.1 GCA_012719295.1 Candidatus Hydrogenedentota bacterium
ACTGTGTCTACTGTGTCTACTGTGTCCATCAGAAGACAAGAATGCAGGCGAGACGCCCGCGCTACGAGACACAAGACTGCCTGGGCGGGCGCTCCCACGGCGCGCGCGTCCCGCCGTTCGGGAGGGCATCACCCGATCAATGGCGGCAGGCTTACGCGTAATTCTCCAGCGCGTGGGGGTCGTACGGGGTCCGGCGGTTGGGACAGTCTTCCCGCGGGCACAACTGGCAATTGACGAACCCCGAATCCGTCTCGAACCACACGCCCGACACCGACTTTACGGGAATCATGAGAAAACTCTCGCTGAGACGCACGCCGGTGCGTTCGACCGCGCCGCCGAACAGGGAAAAGAGCCGGGGCTGTTCCGACAACGGCCAGTCTGCCAACGACCCGGGGTTCATGGCGGCACGCGTGCCCGGTTGGTACCGGCCGGTCAGATGATTGCCCAGAACGGTGATGGCGCAACGCAGGGCAAGCTCTTTGATGCCATCCGCCCAGAAGCGCTGCATCACGTCGGCTTTGGAATGCGACCATTCTTCGAGTTCGACGCCGCACGTGGCGACAAACGGAAACGCGCGGGACACGCCCTCGAGATTCACTCGAAGGATGCGGCTGGTGAACCGGACGCCGTCCAGCGCAGTTGTGTGGTCGTCGATCGTCTCGACCGCCGAGAGCCGGTAGACGCCCTTCGGCCGCGCGACGGAGATGGCTTCGTGTAACAGGTCCAGCGCTTCGTCCGAAAAGGCCGCGCCGGGTTCCAGATGCAGGGCCGCCAGCGCATCGCCTTCGTCCACGTCGAACGGGATGGCGTCCAGGATAACGATACTCTCGTCGCTGCTCATGCAAATCCCTCTGCTGTTGATGTTCACTTGAGAAAGAGTTCCACCACCGGAACCACGACATCGGGTTTCCTGACGGGCAGCTCGAGCGTCAGCGTCGCGCGTGCGGGGTCGGCATCTTCCCGCAGGCGGAGTTCCGACGCGTCGTTCAGCAGTTGAGCGTATTCGACCTTGCCCGCCAGCCCGTCGAGATGGAGATGCTTGAACGGCCAGGAAAACAGGTGTGCATACAGCCGTTTGCCGTTCTGCGTGAGGCGGCAGTGCCCGGGCGCCGCGAACTCGCTCTGCGTGCAGCCGTAGATCGAGCGGCCGTGCAGGGCCATCCAGTCGCGGTACACCGCCAGGGCCTCCCGCGCGCGGGGATCGAACAGGCCCCGCGCGGTCGGGCCCACGTTCATGAGCAGGTTGCCGCCGCAACTCACGCTGTTGATCAGCATGTGGATGAGCTGTTCGGGACTCTTCCAGGTGCTTTCGTCGCGGTGGTAGCCCCACGAACCGCTGAAGGTCTGGCAGGTCTCCCAGTAGACGGGATTTCCGTCCACCGTGACCCATTCGCGGGGCTGGAACTGTTCCGGCGTGTGAATATCGGCCATTTCAGGCGGCAGATCGAGCCGGTTATCGACGATCACGTGGGGCTGCAGCTCGCGCACCTGCTTCAGGAGCGTCTCGCTGTGCCAGTCGTCCCTGCCTTTGCCCCCCAGGTCATTCAGACGTGCGTCGGGATAGGAAAAATCGAACCACATGATGTCGATTCGACCGTAGTTCGTGAGCAGTTCGCGCACCTGATTGAACATGTATTCGCGGTACCGGGCCATGTCGCGCGACTGGTTCAGTTTCCGGGCATCGGGGTGGTTGCGCATCGGGTGCAGGGCATCAATCGGGAAATCGGGATGGTGCCAGTCGATCAGCGAGTAATAGAACCCCACGCGCAGCCCCTCGGCGCGAAACGCGTCCACGGCCTCCTTGATCAGGTCCTTCCCGCAGGGGGTGTTGGCGGCCTTATAGTCCGTGTATTGCGAGTCAAACAGGCAGAACCCCTCGTGGTGCTTGGTCGTGATGACCACATACTTCATGCCCGCCTCGCGGGCCATCCGCGCCCACGATGCCGGGTCAAACAGGTCGGGATCAAAGAACTGGAAGTACTTTTCATAGGCGTCGTCGGGGATCTCCTCGATGTGTTTGATCCATTCGTGGCGGGCGGGCAGCGCATACAAACCCCAATGGATAAACATCCCGAACCGGGATTCAACAAACCAGGTCATGTCGCCCTGAACGGGCGCGGGCCGGGGTATCGCACGCATGGCCATCCCTCTTTCGTTTGCCGATAGTCGATCTGCGCCAGGGTCCGGGGTCGGCCCCGGAACCCGGTGCATCTTACCACCGCCGCAAACGCCGGTAAACCGCGCCCGGCGAAAATGGATACGCGCGCCCGGCATTCTGTATAATCCGGCCCCAAGCGCGAGGATGCAGGAAACCCGTCCCTCGCAGCGTCACCTGTGCCGCGCGAATTCGGAAATCAGTCAACCATCGTTCATGTTGGAGGAGAAGTGCCATGGCGGAAGTGCTGAAAGGCAAGGTATTGGTAGCGCAGGGCGGCGGCCCGACGGCCGTCATTAATCAGAGCATGGTCGGCGCGGTGCTCGAATCACGGAAGTTCCCGCAGGTCACCCGCGTGTACGGCGCCGTCCACGGCGTCCGCGGCATCATCGAAGAGGATTTTCTCGACCTCACCGAGGCGACCACCCATAACCTCGAAGCGGTTGCCCAGACGCCGTCGTCCGGGCTGTGTTCGACCCGCGACAAACCCGATGTCGAATACTGCCGCAAGGTCTTCCAGGTCTGCCAGGCCCACGAAGTGCGCTATTTCTTCTATATCGGCGGCAACGACAGCGCCGACACCTGCCGCATCGTCAACGAAGAAGCCGACAAGGCCGGCTATGAACTGCGCGTGATTCACATTCCCAAGACCATCGACAACGACCTCAAAGTGACCGACCACTGTCCCGGCTACGGCTCCGCGGCGAAGTTTGTGGCGCAGGCGTTTGCGGGCGTCAACCTCGACAATCGCGCGATCCCGGGCGTCTACATCGGCATCGTCATGGGGCGTCACGCGGGCTTCCTCACCGCCGCGTCGGTTCTCGGCAAGAAATACCCGGATGACGGGCCGCACCTGGTGTACCTTCCGGAACGGCCCTTCAACAAGAAACAGTTCGTGCAGGACGTGCAGAGCGTCTACACGAAGTACGGCCGCTGCATTATTGCCGCGTCCGAGGGCATCGTCGACGCAAAAGGCGTCGCGATCGCGTCGCAGTTCACGGGCGGAGAGAAGGACTCGCACGGCAACGTCCAGCTTTCGGGCACGGGCGCCCTGGGCGACCTTCTGGCCTCGTGGATCAAGGCCGAGACGGGCATCAAGCGCGTCCGCGCCGATACGCTGGGCTACCTGCAGCGCAGCTTCCTCGGATGCGTGAGCGAAGTCGACCAGTTCGAGGCGCGCGAAGTCGGCGAGAAGGCCGCGCAGTTCGCGATCTGGCACAACCGGGACGGCTCGGTGGTGATCCGCCGCATCGGCGACTACGCGGTCGAGTACGACCTGGCGAAGCTGAAGGACGTGGCGCGCGAATCGGTCTGCATGCCGGACAAGTTCATCAACAAACAGGCGAACGGCGTGACCGATGCGTTCCTCCGGTACGCGCGGCCGCTCATCGGCGAATTGCCCATCATGGAGCGCATTGCCGCGCCGAAAGTCGCCCGTATTCTCAAGAACAAATAGCCGCGCGGGCGTTTGCCGCCGGAAGACGAAACCAGACCGGACCCACAGGCGCAGTTGCTCTGTGGGTCCGGTGTTTTGTGCGGACCGGAACGGCGGCGCCCCCAGCTACAGGTTCAGGTTGGCCTCCAGCTTTTCGTTGGCCTGCATCATTTCGTCCCAGGTGATGGTCCGGCCCTGGTAGGCTGCCATGCGGCCCAGCACGCCGGTCAGGGTGCTGTGGGCGCTCTCCTGGGCATTGTTGATGGGTTTCCCCGCCGCGATGGCCGCGTGGAACGCCTGGATGTTGGCCACCGCGCCTTCCTGGTAGATCGCGGTCGTCGCGCCCGGACGGTACGCCTCGGACTTGCCCTCGACGACCACCTCGCCGCCATAATGCGTGTCGATCGACCCCGTCGTGCAGTGCAGCCGCGTGCACAGGTCCTCGAATGCGTGCACAAACTGTCCCGAACTGAAATCGATGATGACGTCGTTGGGATACCAGTAGGTGACCACGAAATGGTCCCAGCAGTCGCCGACGTCGACCCGCGCCTTGCGTCCGCCTGTGCCGCAGGCCCGGAGCGGATGGGATTTCAGCATCCAGTTGGCCACGTCGAGCATGTGGACGTTCTGCTCGACGATGATGTCGCCCGACAGCGCGATGTCGAAGACCCAGTTCCGCAGCCGGGCTTCTTCGGTGCCGGGCTCCATCTTGATGTTGAGCCGGCGCGCATAGTAATACGCCTGGCCCATGACGGGCTCGCCGAGGAGCCCGCCGTGCAGGCGCTGGATCGCGTTGATGTAGAACGGGTGCTGCCGGGTCTGGAAATCCACCCAGGTGCACAGGGTGGCCGCGTGCTTGTTGGCCGCGTCGACGATGGTATTGCAGCCCGGCACGTCCACCGCGATGGGTTTGGCCAGGTAGACGTGTTTCCCGGCTTCCAGCGCGGCCACCGTCTGCTCGGGATGGAAATACGGCGGGCTGATGATGGCCACGGCGTCCACCCCGCTCGCGATGAGGTCATGGTAGCCGTCCAGCCCGGTGTACTGTCGGTTCTCGGGCACCTTCAGCATCTCGCCGGCGTGCGCGGCGCGGTCCTTGAACGGATCATGGACCGCGACGACCCGGGTGGCGGAGTTCTTCTGAAAGAGGTCGCCGATCCACGGGCCTCGTCCGCCGCATCCGATGATGCCGATCTCGAGGGTCTCGTTCGCGGCGGCGCCGAGCGCCGAGCGCGCCCCGAGAATGAGCGTCCCCGCCGCGGCCGTCTTCATGAATCCCCGACGGCCCAGTGTCCTGTGTTCATTCGACTTCGCCATGACTAGCGCCCCCTTTTCACACGTTGGGAATGCCAACACCGTTCGGACAAGCATAGCACGGAAAGCCCGCGGGCCGTATCCTGGCGCTCACGGCGCTTCACGATGGACGCGGTACAGGCGCACCGGAAACATCCCGGGAAAGTAATGGTAGTCGAAGGCGTGGCCGCGTTCCTCGAGCAGCGGACCGGCGTCGGGCGGCGCTCCCTGCAGCGCGCCGACTACGATCCAGACCGGCCGGCCCTCGAGTGAATCAAC
>JAAYAQ010000546.1 GCA_012719295.1 Candidatus Hydrogenedentota bacterium
AGGGACGGAAGAGAATAGCCCACCACTTCAGTGGTGGGAACCCCGTATCCCTCAAACCACGAGTCCCGTAGGGACGGCAGACAATAGCGCTAACGAAATTCAAAACCGTTGTGCGCTCCGTGTCCCCGGCTGGCGGGGTGGTCACGCGGAACCGTGTGGCCGGGGGTTCGAACGGGGACACGTTGTCGCGCCGGGGACGGCGCTTGGAACATGTCCCCGTTCTTCGTCCGCCTCCCCCAAACCACGCGTCCCGTAGGGACGGCAGAAGACGGGACAAATGCCGTGTGCGCATTCAGTCCCGTCAGGGACGACAGACACTAACGCCGCCCAATCTCAGAATCCGTGTACGGGCCGTGTCCCCCGCTGGCGAAGGTGGTCGCCGAAGGCGGTCGGGGGTGGATGGCAACCCTGCGATTTCGGGCGAGGGATGCATTGTATGTTCAACCCCTTCGGGGGCAGGTCCCCGTTCTTCGTCCGGCGTTTTCAAATGCTGGGATCTCCGTGCCCTCTGTGGCCAATCTCTTGTTCAGGAAAGACACCGAGCCGGCATTCACCGATCCGGGGCGCGTATCTGCTACAATACCCGCCATTCTGTAACGGGGAGACGCACTGCAATGGAAAACGAAGCTCCAGCTCACCAGACCACCGAGGCCCAGACCGGCGCCGCCGGGCGCGTGGTCGCCGTCGATGTATTGCGCGGTTTTGACATGTTCTGGCTCATCGGCGGGACCGGGTTCGGCATCGCGCTCGCACGCCTGCTGGGAGGGGACATCGGCGCCGTCCTCGAAACCCAGTTTGAACACGCACAGTGGATCGGGTTCAGGTTTTACGACCTGATCTTTCCGCTGTTCGTCTTTCTGGTCGGCATGTCGCTGGTGTTTTCTCTCGAAAAGCGCCTGCAGACGGGCGGCCGCTGGGCCGCCTATAAGCGCCTGCTCCGCCGCGCGGTTCTGCTGTATCTCATGGGGCTCGTGTATTACGGCGGCCTATCCAAAGAATGGCCGGACATCCGCCTGCTGGGGGTGTTGCAGCGTCTGGCCCTGTGCTACCTCTTCGCCGGCATCCTGTTCATCCACCTCCGGCCGCGCGGCCTGATCATTGCCTGTTTCTTCTGCCTGATTGGGTACTGGGCGCTGCTGTCGTTCGTGCCCGTGCCCGGCACCGGCCAAATCTCCTTCGACGAGAACGCCAACTGGGCGTGGTACCTCGATAAGCAGTTTCTGCCCGGCCACAAGCATTACGGCGACTACGATCCCGAAGGTCTGCTCAGCACCATCCCCTCCGTCGCCACGTGTCTTCTGGGCGTATTTGCGGCGTTCCTTCTGCGGACCGCCGCCCTGACGCCCTGGCGCAAAGTGCTGCTCTTTATCGGCGGCGGCGCCTGCCTGGTCGCCGTCGGACACCTCTGGGGGCTGCAGTTCCCGGTGATCAAGAAAATCTGGACCTCCTCCTACGTCCTGGTCGCGGGGGGATACAGCTTCGCGCTGCTGGGCTTTTTCTATATGGTCGTGGACATTTTCGGGTTCCGCGCCTGGGCGCGGCCGCTCCTCTGGATTGGGGCCAACCCCCTCACCATCTATATGGCCAAGAACATCGTCGATTTCAATGCGCTGGCCCTGCGCTTCGTCGGCGGCGACGTCCAGCGGCTGGCGGGCGAAGACTGGGGCTATCTGTTGCAAACGGGCGTATCGCTGGCCCTGGCGCTACTGGTGGTGTGGTTTCTCTACCGGAGAAAGATCTTCCTGCGCTTGTAAGCCATGCGCCGGCCGCCAACCGGGGACTGGTGCGGCACGAACCTTGCGCAACCCCGGGCCAATGGGGCAGCATGCGGTCGTACACCGGAACAAGGAGTCGCGACCATGAGGACGAAATGGACGGCGGTCCTTTGCCTGTTGGGCGCCTCAACGCTGGTTGCCGTGAACGCATCCGCCCTTGAACCCGGCCAGGCCGCGGGCCCGGTCCGCTTCGAAAACCTGGACGGCGTTCAGCGGACGATGTCCGCGGAGAATTACGCCTCCCGAAAAGCGACCGTGGTGGTCTTTCTGTCGGGCCGCAGCGAGGCCGTGCTC
>JAAYAQ010000113.1 GCA_012719295.1 Candidatus Hydrogenedentota bacterium
CAGCTGGGCGTGCGGCAGATCCTGTTCTGGGAAGGCGATTACATCGACGCGCGCGCGAACAAGGAGTCTCTGCAGGCGTGGATGCGAGCCCACGCGCAGGCGCTTGCGCCCGCCGGCAGGCCCTAGCGGGAAACGCCCGATGATCGCCACGTTTCGACGGTCCGGAGGACCGCCCGGGCGGCATCGTGATCGGGCACGGTTACGGCCATCCAGACGCCTTCGGGGCGGAGGTTTTCCATGATGACCGGGAGCTCGTCGGCGTCCAGAAACAGCTGGATGCCTTTCTGGGCGGCCTGGCACCGCCGGTACACGGGGAGCCAGTCGCTGGCGCGTCCCTGGCCCGCACCGTAAACCCATTGAATCATGGAGAGTTCAGGGATCTCGAGGAGGCTGTCAAGGTGGCGGAGCGCGGCCGGCCCGTCGAGATGGTATACCGAGGCCTCGAGCAGGCGGCATTCCTCACGGATACCCGGCAGAAAGAACTTGTCGAACATCGCTTTGGAGATCATGCACGAGAAATCGTTGGAAGGGACCATCCAGCGTTTTGAAGAGACGATGCCGGGCCAGGTGGTGACGGGCTGACGGCGGGCCGCGAGCTTCGCGAAATAGAACTCCAGCAGCTCGGCATAGACGCGGTTGACGTAACCGAGCAGTTGCCGGACCTCGCCGGGATGGAGCAGGAGGTCCAGATTGAGCTGCTGCGGGTCGCGAAACGCGGCGAGGGCGTCGCCGCCGGGATGCAGGTCGGAAATACCCGTGTAGAAGAGTCCCTCGCCGGCATCGAGGAGGGCCTCGGTCATTTCCTCGAGTTTCCGCCAATACGGGTTTTCTTTCGAGAAGCGGCATGCGCCGGCTTCGGCCCAGTCGTGAATGCAGGGGATGGCCCAGGTGGTGGTCTCGCCGAACTCCATCTCGCAGCCAAAAAACGCGCTGAAGACCTCCGGGCCCAGATTGGGCCACGCAAACGGGAGCGCATCGCCCAGATACTCCGTGTTGCGCACGGCAGCCACGGTCGTTTCGACCACGCGGTCCGTATCGAGCCAGTAGTCGCGCAGGGAGGCATACGGACGCGCGGCCGGGACGGCGCGTACGGGCGGTTCGCGGGGCACGGTGATGGCGCATACGGGCCGGTCGAGGATTTCCCGCTCCCAGCAGGCGTCCTGCCGCGCGATACGCCGTTCCCAATCGGGGATGGCGTCAATGGGCATGAGGCCGGTCTGTGCGCTCGGAACGGACATGTTCACCCCTCTTCACGGTGGCGCTGTTCAGACCAGGAGTATATTCGAGCGCGGCCGCGAAGGAAATGCGCCCTGCAAGTCCGCGGAAGCGGCGCCGGGAAACCACAACCGCCTGCCGGTGGATGGCAGGCGGTCTAACGGACGGAATGCTGGTGAAACGGTCAGGAGGTCATGTTCCGGACGCGTTTTTCCAGACGCTGCAGCAAATCGCGCGTCTCTTTGTTGCTTTTTTTCTCTGCCGTGAGTTTCTGGCAGGCATACAGGACCGTGGTGTGGTCTTTGCCGCCGAAATCTTCGCCGACTTCGTTGAGGGAAAGGCTGGGAATGAGTTCTTTGCACATGAACATGGCGATCTGGCGGGGATAGGCCACCTTCCGCTGGCGGCTCCGGCCGCGCAGGTCCGCGATACGGACATCGAAGTATTCGGCGACGGCGCGCTGGACGGCCTCGACCGTAATGGGCTGGATCTTGTCGCGCCCGATCAGGTCGCGGAGGACTTCCTCGACCATGGGCATCGTAATGGGCTGTTCGGTGAGGCGGCTGTAGGCCAGCACGGTGATGAGCGCGCCTTCGAGTTCGCGGATGTTGGAGGTGACGCACGTGGCGATATAGCGGAGCAATTCGGGCGGGACCGGGTGCTTTTCCTCGGCGGCCTTGTTTTGGAGAATGGCCACCCGCGTTTCGAGGTCGGGCGGCTGAATGTCCGTGACCAGTCCCCATTCAAAGCGCGAGATGAGCCGTTCCTCGAGCCCGGGGATTTCCTTGGGCGGCCGGTCGCTCGAGATCACGAGCTGCTTGCGCATGTCGAAGAGTGCATTAAACGTATGGAAGAATTCTTCCTGGGTGGCTTCCTTGCCCGCGATGAAGTGGATATCGTCGATCAGCAGGACGTCGGTTTTGCGGTATTTTGCCCGGAACCGCACGGTAGATTTCTTGGCGATGCTTTCGATGAGCTGGTTGGTGAAATCCTCGGAGGAAATGAAGGTAACGGTGGTTTGCGGATCGCGTTTGAGCAATTCGTGACCGATGGCCTGCATGAGGTGCGTTTTGCCCAGTCCGGTTCCGCCGTAGAGAAACAGGGGATTGTAGGCGCGCGCGGGCCGCTCGGCCACGGCCTTCGCGGCGGCGTGCGCGAAGCGGTTGTCCGCGCCGACGACGAAGCGTTCAAACGTGTAGCGCGGATCGAACACGCCCGCGCGCGACGCGGATCGTGCGGGCGCGGGGCGCGGTTCGTCGCGCGCAAACACGTCCGG
>JAAYAQ010000547.1 GCA_012719295.1 Candidatus Hydrogenedentota bacterium
CGCCGGTGACGGACGTCAGAAGGTCTCGTCTTCCAGGAGCCGGATGCCGGTGATTCGGGCGAGCTTGAAACTTCGCGCACCGCCGTGCTGCTGGCAGTGGCCGCTGACGGAAGGCGACGACCCGCTGATGTCGAGCGCCACCGGGTTCAACTGGCGCGTGGCCGGGCGGGCGCTCCACGTGGACTGGTAATTGATCAGCACGGGGTGGCGGCCTTCGATCGCCTCTTCGAGAATCTCCCGCATGATGCGCGGCGGGTACGACGGCAAGGGCACGAGCGCCGGCGCCTCCTTCTCCTCCTGCTCACGCCGGGTTTCCGGGCGCGCCGGCGTTTCAGCCTCTTCCAGGCTGTGATACTCGACCCATCGCGGCGCCCAGGTCTCCGGCGGCTCCGGGTCGGCAATGTCGCCGGCCTTTCCCATCGTGATCCCGTGTTCCCGGAGAATCCGCTTGAACGCCACCAGGCGGCCCTGGCGCACCACCAGCGCATACAGCCCCAGACGGCCCTCGATGTGCTTCTCAATGCGGGGAACTTCCATGATCGCGTCGCACGTGTCGGGATCGTCAAAGCGCACGATGATGGCGGTCTTCGACCGGGCCTCGCCGGCCTCGCCGGCCCACGCCCGCAACGCCAGGCGGTAACGCGCGGCCAGGGGACGTTTCGACAGCGCCTCGATTTGCGCTACCAGCAGCGCCGCGTCTTCTTCCGTCTTCACCTTGGCGCGGTTGAGCGACACCGTCATGCCGGAAGCCGGGCCGTCGAGCTCAACCTGCCCGATCTCCTCCAGACGGCTTCTCAGAAACAGGTTCGTGTCTTCCCACGACGCATGCAGGCAAAGCCCTTCCTCCTGCTCGAGCGCCGGCGGCAGCGCGTGCGTGTAGTCAACCACCGCACAGTCTTCCGGCGCCTCGCACGCAACCAGGAGATACCGCTCCCCAAGACGCACGCTGCCTGCGAGTGTTGACGCCGTTTCCCTGGCGTGCGACGCGCTCACGCACTCTACCACCTGGCAGGACCGCCGGATGGTGATCGCGGACAGTTTGGACTTCCAGACCTCGAACTGGGTCAGAACGTTCGAGGGCAGCGCTTTCGTGGACGACCGCTCCAGCAACTGAATCAGGCGGTCTATGTCGAGGCCCGCCCGGATCCCGTGATAGACGCTCTCCTGCGTGAGGCGGTACGTGGTAGCCATCCCGCCCCGCACGCGCTCGCAGAACATGTCCAGCTTGCGCCGCAGATCGGGCGGACAGCGGTCCAGATACGCGATAATCTCGAAATCGGGCTGCACAACAAGCGCGTCGTGATGCTCGTCCTGCACCGTCGCCGGCGCTTCCCCCTGTCCCAGCACATAGCCGCCCAGCTCCGTGATGCGGAACAATGCGCCGTCATCCGTGAGTTCCACGATGCCCATGCCGGCCAGCAGGCTCCTGATCAGCCACGTGAAGAGGCGTTTCTCATGCGCCTGCCACGCCTGTTGCCGCCATTCCGCTTCCGGGCCCCGCGCGCTGGCCTGGATGGCCCGCCAGGGCTCCTGCAGAAAGAGCACATTCGGATCCAGACGCCGGATGGCCTCGACGAAGGCCGCCGTGGAGTACCAGGTCCCCGGCTTCTGCGCTTTCAGGATTTCCGCCGCAAGCAGCTTGTGATAGGTTCGCCGCTGCGTGCCCGGCTGCAAATGCTTCTCCAGCGTCTCGAACAGCATGGGGAAGAAGAGGGTGATGTCCGGCAGCGCCTCGCTCGTGAGATAGGCTTCAAACAAAGCGCGCATGCGCTGCGGCCGGCCCCCCGACGCCCATTCGTTTGCGGCCGCCGTGGTCACGAATCGTCCGTCCTTGGGCGCCACGGAACCCAGTTGCAGGGCGATCGCGAGAGAAATGTCCATCGATTCGCGCGAGAGTCCGGCTTCGCGGGCCATTTCATAGGCCTTGGCTGCGTCGGTCTTGTGCAGCGTGCCCGTGCTCGTGATCCGGGGCGTCAGGCCCTCGATGATCCGCAGGGTCTCGAGAAACTCCGTCGTCGCCTGGGTGATGGTGGCCGGTTTCGGCGGCGTGGCGGGCTCGCTCGATTCCGGAATCTCCACGTCCAGGAGCGGGGGAGCGGGCAGGCGGCGCGCGATGCCTTCCGGCACACACACGGTCGGCGAGGCCACCCCGTTGGTCACGCTCTGCCGGATATGACTGATGGAAAACGCACCGCTGTTCTGTTCGGGAAGCGCCAGCAACAGCCCGTCGCGCACCAGGCTCTCGACCTGCTCGAGCGGCTCCTTCGCGCCGTAAAGCCCCGGAACCGCCACCAGATCCACCACGCGCATCCGTCCGCGCCAGTCAACCAGCTTCAGCGCCCGCAACGCGCTGTCCCGGAGTGATTTGATGGACTGGTCGATGTGCAGCGGATCGCGCAGGATCTTTTCAAGGGCGCGAATCCGGCTGTCGCGGTTGGTCACCGCCAACTGCCGCGACGCGCATACCTCGCCCAGCGCCTCGGTCGTGTAGCCGCGCAGGCACTCCTTTATGGTGAAGGTCTCGCTCACTCCAGCACTCTCGGCATGTGCCCCAACGTCTGAAGGCGTTTCACCACGTCCTCAACCGCCTGAGGCTGCACCGCGATGCAGCATTCGGACAGCCGCTCGCCAAGAAACGCCTTCAGGATGGGATCCCGCTCGATTTCTTCGAGCAACAGGGGATCCTGCACCTCTACCAGCGCAATTCCTTTATGGACCTTTGTTTTTTTCGCAGACATAGAAGTAAATAGTATATCAATCCGCGAGGTCAAAAGCGAAATCGGCGCCGTCTCCCCGGGAACGGGGACAGCCAGCACACCCGGGTTTACCGGGAACCGCCTGCCCGGCAGGCTTCTTCCCAGAAAGACAGACGGCGCCCCGGCACCCGGATTTCCTCGTCCAGGGATGCCTCGAAGAGTCAAGGACTGGCCGTTTCCGGTCCTCCGCAAAACAGAAACAGGGGAGAGGTCCCGCGGGACCTCTCCCCTGGATACGCTGACCGAAAACAGGTCTATTCGCCCTGTGCTTTGGCCTTCTCGTAGGCGGCGACGATCTGTTGCGCCACGTGTTCCGGCACTTCCTCATAGTGGCTGAAACGCTGGCTGTAGCTGCCCCGGCCGCCGGTCATGCTGCGGAGGTCTGTCGAGTACCGCAGGATCTCCGCTTCCGGCACCTGGGCGCGAACCATCTGCCGGCCGGGCCCTGCCGGTTCCATGCCCATGATCCGCCCGCGACGGCTGTTCAAGTCGCCGTTCACGTCGCCCATAAACTCATCAGGAACAACCACTTCCAG
>JAAYAQ010000114.1 GCA_012719295.1 Candidatus Hydrogenedentota bacterium
GGAACGGCCGAGGTGGTGAGCCGGGGCTTCACGGAGGTAGTGGTTCGAGTCGAGGCGGAGCGTCCTGCCCTGCTGGTCCTGGCGGACGCGTATTACCCGGGTTGGACGGCGACGGTCAACGGCGTGCCCGCGGAAATAGTGCCTGTCTACTCGGTGTTTCGCGGAGTGGCCGTGCCGGCGGGGCACGCCGAAATACGGTTCACTTACTTTCCGGCCGTCTTCCGGGCAGGGCTGGCCTGCAGCGCGCTGTTCCTGGCGGCGGGGAGTGTCGCGGGGCTGATTTCACTCCGGAACGCCCGCCGAGGCGCGGTTCGAAAACAAGCGTGACGAGTTGGGGAACTTTTCAGGCAACTGACTCCATAAATGCAGTGTGAAACTCACGCATTTGGAGCATAATGGTTGTGCCTGTGGCCTCGCTCGGAAACCGTTCGACAACCTGCGGGAGATCCTCGTCATGCGGTACGTCAAGAACCACCCTACCCTCCTCTCCTGGCCGCTCGTGGGCGTCCTTTGCGCCGCCGTGCTGGCCGCCCCCGGATGCGGGCAGCCGGCGCCGTCCCAGCCTGGGCGGCCGTCCGGAGGAGCCGCTCACACCACACCGTCGGGCCCGCCGGAGAGTGCGCCGCCCGGGCCGGCTGAGCTCGCGCTCGCAGGCGTTCTGCCTCTTGCGGGGGAGGCGCTCAGCGATCAGATCGTGTTCTTCTTCAGCGAGCCGGTGCGGATCGCACCCGAGGCGGGATTCAGCGAGCCGTTTACGATAGACCCGCCTGTGGAAGGGACGTTCCGCGTGAGCCGCAACTTTGCCGCGTTCCAGGCCGCGGAAGGGTTCATGGAAGATACCGTGTACACGGTTGACTTGAACCCCTACCTGGTTTCGGAGGCCGGTGCGAGGCTTCCGGAGACCTCCCGCCAGCACCGTTTCGCGACATTCGCGTTTGAGCCGCGGCAGATGTGGGAGATTGAGGAGCAGGCGGACCGGGTCGTGCTGGGCATCCTCTTTCCGTCGACGGTCAGTCTTGATTCGCTTCGTGAGCACCTTTCCGTTGAGACTCAGGAGGGGCAACCGGTTGGATTTGAGCTCGAGCCCGCCGAAGGAGGGATCGTGCGGCTTGTGTTCGCGGGGGGCCTGTCGGAACCGATCCTGATAAAGATCAGCAAAGGTCTGACCGACGAAACGGGAGCGGCGGAACTCACGACGGACCACACGTTCGCCTATCCGCAGGAACCGTTTTTCTCCGTGGCGTCCGTTCAATGGGGCCAGTTCGAGGGTCCGAAGAAGGAAATCGTGCTCCAGTTTACGAAGCCGGTCGCCGCGGATACCCTCTCGACGGGCGTGTCGGTCGTGCGCGCGGACACCCAGAGCGCGGTGCCGTTCGAGGTCGCGTCGCAGGGCGAAAGCACCGAACACCGCATCCGAGTGGATTTGGCCGGGGCCGACTTTCCGTCTCTGAGCGTGCAACTGGCGAAGGGCATGCCGGGCAGCCAGGGACGGCGTCTCGTTGAGGACTATGCGGCCGCCCTCGACACGCGGCCCGAACCGCTGAAGGTGGCCTCCGTGCGCTGGGGCGCAACCGACGGCGAGATGCACCGGTTGTTTGTGAAGTTTTCGCATCCCGTCCGCAACGACGCCCTGACCGCCCGCCTGACACTGACCGAGATGGCCACCAGCGAGGATCTACCGTTCGAGGTGCTGGGGGATGAGCTGTCCGTGGACAAGACCCTGGAATTTCACCCGGTGGAGCGCGACAAGGTGGGTGTGACGCTCGCGATTGAAGCGGGGCTGCCGGGCGCACCGAACGCAGCGCTGCACGAACCGTACCGGTATGAGGTCACCCGGCCCGCGCCTCCCCTGCGCATTGAAGACACATGGTGGGGCCAGGACTACAAGGAAGGCCTGTTTCTCTCGATGCGCCTGAATGTGACGGTCAACTCGCAGGAGCTCGAAAAACACCTTACCTTCACACCGGCCGTGGAGGCCATTCGAATCGTGCCGGAAGGCAGCAACTACTTCCGGGTGTTTGGGGCGTTCCGCTCGAAGACGTCCTACCAGCTTCGTATCGCGGAGGGCGTCCAGTACCTCGGCGGAGGCAGGAGCCAGGTTGCGGTGGCCCGGGAACTGCAGACGGAGACCATCCCCGCGTACGTGGGATTCAACCATGACGGGAAATTCTACTTCCCGACCCGGGCCACCTCGGCGCTGGCGATCGCGTCGCGCAATGTCGAGAAGGTGACCGTGAACATCTACCGGATGTTTCCCTCGAACGTGGCGGTGGCCGTCAGCGACATGGGCATGACGGTATCGCCGGACGATTACTGGGAATCGAGCCGGCGGGGCAGCGATTTCGTGTACAAATGGAGCGAGAAGATCACCTCCACCGAACTCGAGATGCCTGCACAACAGGACGTTCTTGTCAGCGCACCGCTGAACCTTGAGGAGCTTCTGCCGAGCGACAAGCGCGGGGTCTTCTGCGTTCAGGCGAACTCCGACAAGGGCACCGCCACGAAAATCGTGCTGTTTACGGACATCGGCGTGCTGGCGCACTGGCTGGACAACGGGGTGGTGCTTTTCGCGCACAACCTGTTCTCCCTGGAACCCTTGCCCGGCGCCAAAGTAACGCTCCATTCCAACAAGAACCAGTTGCTGGCCATCGGCCACACCAGCGAACAGGGCATCCTGCACATGTCCAATCTGGATGCGACCCTGGGCACCCCCGCGGTAGCGGTCATCGAGCACGGGAACGACTGCACGCTGATCGAGCTGAGCCGCCGCAGTGACGACACGCCGGAAATTCTTCCCGGCATGCCGGGATACGACAAGGACGGATACGACGGCTTCATTTACGCCGATCGCGATCTGTACCGCCCGGGCGAGACGGTGCATGCGCGGTGGATTGTGCGCACGAATTACGGGGACGGCCTCGCGGACACGCCCCTGCTGCTGAAGGTCCTGAAGCCCAACGGGCGCGAATTGATGACGCGGATCACCAACCTGACGGCGTTCGGGAGCGGGGCGCTGGATATCGAGACCCAGAAGCAGTACCCGACGGGGAAATACACGGTGACGCTGGCGGTCCCGGGAAGCGAAAGGCCGGTGGGCAGTTACCAGTTCAGCCTCGAGGAATTCGTGCCCAACCGCATCGAGACGAAGGTGGAACTGCCGCAGACCGTGTGGCTGGCGGGCCAGTCCTACGAAATTCACGTGGAAGCGCGGCATCTGTTCGGGGCGCCCGCGGTCAACCGGATGAGCAGCGCGAAGGTGGCGCTCGAGCGGCGAGGCTGGAAGCCCGCCGGCTGGGAAGGGTATCGCTTCGAGAACGATTCAGAGTTCAAACCCGACACGATCCCGGCCGGGGAAAAGCAGACCGATTCGAACGGCAAGGCGACGTTCACGTTTTCGCATGCGGCGCCGCCGGATGCCACGTCTCCGCTTACGGCAACGGTATTCGCGGGGGTCTTCGAACTGGGCGGGCGCGCCGTCTACGGAACCGCGGAAGCGGTGTATTTCCCGTCGGACCTGTGTCTGGGCATTCGCGCGTCCAAACCGGAAGGCGCCGCCGGCATCGAGGCGTTCGTGGCCGCGGTCAACCCCGACGGCACGCCGGCCGGGCTCGAGAAGGCGACGGTGTATCTCGAGAAACAGGTCTGGAACTACTACGTCCGGCGGTATTACAGCCACTACGGCTCCAACTGGACCGAATCGTTCGACCCGGTGGACTCGAAAGAGGTCGCGTTGCAGGGCGGCAAAGGTTCCGTGGCCTTCGACCTGAACGACTGGGGGTATTACCGCCTGCGGGTGGTGTCAGACAAGACGAAGCAGTTCAGCACGGTGACGTTTTACGCGTACGGCGGCCGGGTTGACATGGTTTCGGCGGTCCGTCCCAGCCTGATCAAGCTCACGCTCGACAAGGCTTTGTACACGATTGGGGAAACCGCCACGCTGAAGGTGGAGTCGCCGTTTGACGGCCAGGGGATTGTGACGGTCCAGGGCGACTCGCTTGAGGACATGATCCCCGTAACGATCGAGAACAACGTGGGCCAGATTCAGTTGCCCGTGACGGAAGCGCATTTCCCGAACGTCTGGCTGGAGGTGACGGTGATCCATACCGTCGAAAGCGGCAAGACCCAGATGCATCCGTTCTCGAGCTTCGCGCTGGCGAGCGTGAACGTCGAGAATCCCGCGCGAAAACTCGCCGTAGCGTTTTCCGGCCTGCCCGAGGAAGTGCGGCCCGCGGGCCAACGGGAATTCACGGTGCAGGTGGCCGACCATACGGGCAACCCCGTCGAAGCGGAAGTGACGCTTGCGGCGGTCGACGAAGGCATCCACGACATCACCAATTACCAGAACCCGGCGCCGTATGAGCATTTCTCGCGCGCGCGCCGGCCTGATTACCGCCGCGCCCACTATTACGACAAGGTGGCATACGACTTCGACAAACCCGACACGGGCGGCGACGCTCTGCGCCAGCTCGCCAAACGTTCGGGAGCGGCGGACGAGAACTGGATCAAGCCGGTCGCGTTGTGGTCGGGCGTGGTGCGCACGGGGGCCGACGGAACCGCACGCGTGCTCATGGACGTGCCGGAGTTTTCGGGCCAGCTGCGCCTGGTGGCTGTAGCGTGCACGGCTTCCGCGGCAGGCGCTTCGGGAGACTCCGTCTATGTGCGGCGCCCCTATATGCTGCGGACCAGTCTCCCCCGTTTCCTGCTGCCCGGCGACGCGGCCACATGCCGGGCGGTCTTGTTTAACACAACGGACGCGCCGTGTACCGTGCTGCTTTCCAGTTCCGTGACCGGCCCGCTGCAGATTGCCGGCGAGTCAAAGACGGTGGGCGTGCCGGCAAACGGCGAAGCCAGCATCGAGATTCCGTTGCAGGCCGCGGAAGCGCTGGGCCAGGGCAACATCCGCTGGGAAGCGGTCATAACCGATGCGCAGGGGAACGAAGTGGAGCGGCTCGTACAGGAGACGCCCCTGCCGGTCAAACCGCCCGCGGCGTACCAGTCGCATCATGAGATGA
>JAAYAQ010000115.1 GCA_012719295.1 Candidatus Hydrogenedentota bacterium
CTCGTGCGCCCAGCATGGGCATGTACTAGTCAACTGAAAGGAGTTGATCGCAAAAGCAGTGACAGCAAGCGTAGCGAAACGGCAAGGCCGCGACCGCAAGGGAGTGAGCCGGAGGAAGCCGCTAGCAAAGACACGGCCGCAGGAACACGAACGGGCAGTGAGGCATGGTTCGGGCGATGAGTGTGCGAGGAAACACGAAATCCGACAGTCACCGAAAGACGCACTGTGTAGAGCCCGGCGGCACGGGTCGAAAGTACATGCACCTTACCTGGGGAGGCCCCGCGCGTGAGAGCGCGCGGGGAGTCAGCAGAGGCCGCAGTAGTGAAGAGGCCCGCCGAAAAGCGGGAGGAGCGAAGGGCCGAAGGACAACGAAAGTGCGGTCAGTCAACCGCCTTGGAAGGACGGCGGGGAGAGCCGTGAAACAAAGGGGCGCGACAACTACGGTAGCCACCCCCGCGGCGCGGCGGGGCGGGGCCGGTGGATTCCGGTCCTGTCCGGCGGCGCGCGGCCCGAGTCGGCCTTCCAGCGACAAGGAGACGGCAGAAGATGCACAATGAAGAGAACACGGAAACGGCAACACTGGAGACGGTGCTGTCGCGAGAGAACATGCAGGAGGCTTGGCTGGCGGTGAAAGCCAACGGCGGAGCCCCCGGCGTGGACGGGCTGGATACCGAGGCGACGCTGGATCACCTGCGGGCGCACTGGGACGGAATCCGCGCCAAGCTGCTGGCCGGGGGGTACAAGCCCGGCGCGGTGCGGGCGATGGACATCCCGAAGGCGAACGGCGGCACCCGCCGCCTCGGCATCCCGAACGTGCAGGACAGGCTGATTCAACAGGCCATCCACCGGAAGATGTCCCCGCTCTGGGAGGCGGAGTTCAGCGAACACAGCCACGGCTTCCGGCCGGGGCGCAGCGCACACGACGCCATCCAAGAAGCGCAAGGATACGTCCGCGACGGAAAGACGTGGGTGATCGACATCGACCTGAAAGGGTTTTTCGACGAGGTCGACCACGACATCCTGATGCGGCTGGTCGCGCTGAAAGTGCGGGACAAACGGCTGCTGCGGCTGATCGGAAACTACCTCCGGGCGCCGATGCAGTTCCCGGACCGGAGCAGGGAGAAGCGTATGAAGGGCACGCCGCAGGGCGGCCCGCTCTCGCCGCTCCTTGCAAACATCTACCTCGACCCGTTGGACAAAGAGCTGGAAGCGCGCGGGCTCGCGTTCGTGCGCTATGCGGACGACATAGCGGTATTCGTCTCAAGCGAACGAGCCGCCGCCCGCATCCTCGAAAGTCTGACGGCGTGGATTGAGAAGCACCTGAAGGTTCCCGTGAACCGGGAGAAGAGCGGAAGCGGGCCGACGGACGAGAACGCGCTGCTGGGGTTCCGGCTTGGCCGGGACGGCGGCGTCAGCGTCGCGCCCAAGGCCATAGCGAAGCTCAAGGCCAAGGTGCGCCGGTTGTGGGACGCGCGTCAGAACCTGACGAGCAGAGGGCTGCGCGACCAGTGGGCCGCGTACATCCGGGGCTGGTGGGAATACTTCCGCATCGCGGACAGCGGGCACGAACCGTACGATTTGAGCGGCTGGATACGCCGCCACATACGCAAGTGCTTCTGGCTGCGGTGGAAGACGCCGAAAGGAAGAGTCAACGCACTGCGACGGCTCGGAGTGAAAGGCCGCGCCCTCGGAATCGCCTACACGGGGCTGGGGGCGTGGCGGGTTGCCCGAACGCGGGTGATGCACCAAGCCCTCTCGAACAGAACGCTGAAACGCTACGGGTTCATCATTCCGTGGGACTTTGCGGGGGCACATCCGTGACCCCCCGCCGTGTCCAACCGCCGGATGCGGAAAACCGCATGTCCGGTGGTGTGGGAGGGACACGGGGCGCAATCCCCGTGTCTCCACCCGATC
>JAAYAQ010000116.1 GCA_012719295.1 Candidatus Hydrogenedentota bacterium
CCGATGAACAGCGAACTGCCCTGGGGCAGGAGGTCTGCGCGCGCATTGGCCTTGCCTGCCGCGGCAACGTCATCGCCGCCGCCGAAGAACCGCATGTTTTCGTAATGGATTCGGCCGATGTCCAGGGTGACCATGCCGTCTTCGGCGGGGTCTCCGAGCAGGAACATGACGCCGCCCGGCGCGAGTCGGCCGGCGAGGGCATCCACGACCCCCGGCGTGGGCTCCGTGACGACGATGTCGTCAAACGGGCCGTCCGGCATGGTGTCGGGGTTGGGCAGGGCGACCTTCGCGCCGGGATAGGCGCGTTTCGCGGCGTCGGTATCGGTGGCGACGACGAGCATCGCCCCGCCGGATTTCGGCTCGAGCCGGTCTTCGAGGTTGTAGGACATCTCGACGCAGGCCCAGGGTTCCGAAAGGGCCGACTGGCTGTAGCCGGTCTCGTCGCGGACGGGCAGCAGGTAGCAGCCTTCGTCGCCGGCGAGGGCGCGTTCATCGAGGTAGCAGTACTGGGCCAGGCCGCCGGGGATGAGGTAGCCGAAGGCGTAGTTCAGACCTTTGTAATAGATGTCGGCCTGCACGATGTACCGCTCGCCCTTCTTGAACATGTCCTGCCACTGCGTGCCCACGGCGACCACGGTCACGGAGCATTCGTGGCCGAGTACCGTGGGATCGGTGGCCAGGTCGCGGCCGCGCAGCCGGGGATGGGCGCTGCCCTGCCGGATGATCTTGATGTCGGAAAGGCACAGGCCCAGCGCGTCCACCCGCAGGAGGATCTCATTGTCCTTCGGTGGACGCAATTCGAGGGTGGTCGGTTTGCCGTCCTTGCCGATATTGTCAAATCCCGCGCCGAAAATCTGCCACGCCTGGTAGGTCTTCGGCAAGGGGGAGCCGGCCTCGCGATAGTCGTTTATTGTACCCACAACGGCATCTCCTTCTCGGTGTTCGTGGTTATTGATTTCCGGTGATGGATTTCAGGCGGTAGGCCTCGTCGGGCCGCGTGAAGATGCGCTCAACGTCTTTCGGCGCAAGAAAATGCGGGCCGCCCATGGCATACGTGCCCACAAGGACCTTCGACGCTTTCTCGGTCATGTCCGTGGCGCTGGCCACGGCGCGGGGGGTGTTGCCCATGACGATGAGCCCGTGGTTCTGCATCAGGATCACCGAAGGCAGCACGCCTTCCTCGTCCACGAACGCCTCGAAGCGCCGCTTGACCTCGCGGGCAAGCGGCAGGCCCGGGTCGGTATACGGCACATAGACCGACTTGTGTTTCATCGAAACGATCTGGTCGGGGAAGAGGCGGCCGCGCGCGGCCTCGGCGCAGTTCCTCGAACACAGGATCATGTTGGTGTAGCTCGGGTGGGTGTGGCCGACGAACGCGAATTCGGGCACCTGAAGCAGGATGGCGTGGAGGATGGCCTCGACCGACGGCCGTTTCCCTTCCGGGGCGTCAATCATGGCGTTCTGGAAAACCTCCTGCACTTCCGCGTCGCCCGCGTCCGGAGCGTCCAGCAGCGCAATCACCTTGGAAATCGAGACCTTCACGAACCCGTTGGCGTCGATATTGACCATCGAAGACCCGGAGGCCTTGACGTAAAAGGTGTCGTCATCGATGCGCGCCGACGTGTTGCCTTCTCCGAGGATGGCCAGACCTTTTGCGGGGTCGGCCAGGTAACGCGTCATCTCGATCAACTGGGGCAGTACATCGCTCATAATCCGTTCCCTTTGTTGCCATTCAGGCGGCGGCTCTCCGCGGGGATTGCCGCGCGGCGCCGCATCCGTTCCCCCCGAACAGGGGTCTCATGCGCGGCATTCGCAGAATACGACAGAGTATAGCAAGTCCGGGGAGGCGTTATGAAGTCCGCACCACCCGGGCGTTGCGAAGCCCGGCCGAAGACCGCCTCAGTTCCGGTGGGGGCCGGGTTTGGGGTGCTGGGAGGCGTCTTCGCGGATGCGCCGGAAAAATCCGCTGAGGAGCGCGCCGCACTCGTCGGCCAGGAGACCCGGGTACAGTTTCGGGTTGTGGTTGAACCGGGAATCCTCGAGGAGATTCATGAGGCTGCCGCAGACGCCCGCCTTGGGGTCGTAGGCGCCGAAGTAGACCTCGGCGATCCGGGCGAGGATGATGGCGCCGGCGCACATCGCGCACGGTTCGAGCGTGACGTAGAGTTTGGCGCCTTCCAGGCGCCAGCTCTGGAAGTGCGCGGCCGCCTGGGTGATCGCGAGGATTTCGGCATGGGCGGTGGGGTCCTGCAACAGTTCGCGCTGGTTGTGGGCCTTTCCGACGATCTGCCCATCGCTGACAATGACGCAACCGATGGGCACCTCGCCGATGTCCATGGCGCGCTGGGCTTCACGCAGGGCGTAGCCCATGTATCTCTGATTCTCGTCCTGCATAACGCGGGGATTCTGTCGTCTGCCCTGCTGAATGTCAAGTTGCCGTGGCCTGTGGCGGCCTTCGAACGGGAACCCGCGGCTGCCCCCGCGGACGGCGTTCTCCGGGCCGGACTGACCGCGGCGGCCACGAATATCGCGGTGTTGCGGGTTGTTCGATTTATGCCTGGTGTGGCGTTTGGCGCTCGCCGCTCGCGCGCGTGAACCGGCACTTCGAGCGGGCCCGTATGTGAAAACGTTGAAAAGGCGCGAAAGGTACGGCCCCTGCGCCGTGAAAAGCCCCGGAAATGAGCTAAATCGTTTGACAAGTTGCAGTAAACCAGACTACCTTAAGTCGTTGCAGGTGGTGAAAGCCGTGCACAGCCCGGCGGGATCTCGCAAGTCCGGGTGCGTTTTTGCACCGCGTCGGGCGCGGTGTACAACTGGGGCAACAGCATGCAGAAGGTGAAGGACGGCAGCTTAAGCACCTATCTGGGCGAGATCTCAAGGATTCCCTTGCTCTCGACGACGGAAGAGGTCCGTCTGGCCCGCCGGGCGCAGCAGGGAGACGGCGAGGCGCGCCGCAAGCTGATCGTTTCCAACCTTCGCCTTGTGGTCAGCATCGCGAAGAAATACCTGTATTACGGATTGCCGCTGCAGGACCTGATCGAGGAAGGCAATGTCGGGTTGTTGAAGGCGGTGGAACGCTACGATCCCGAGCGCGGCTGCAAGTTCTCGACCTATGCCACGTGGTGGATCCGCCAGGCGATTACGCGCGCGCTGTCGAACTATGGGCGCACCGTGCGCATCCCGGTCTATGTGACCGACAACATCGCGAAATACAAAAAGGCCGCCGAGGAACTCTACATCAAGACCGGCAAGAAACCCGAGCCGGAAGAAGTCGCACGTGTGCTGGGCATCAAGGTCGCGGAAGCGAAGAAACTGCAATCGTTCGTGGAAGATGTCAGCCCGCTCGATAAGCTCGAGACCACGGACGAAGACGCGGGCCGCGGCATTCCCGAGAGCCTCGAACCGCGCCGCATCGACGAAGCCATTGCGCAGATCGAAGTGGATCAGCAGCTCGAGCAGCTCATGCAGCAGCTGACGGGACGCGAAGCGGAGATCATGCGTTTCCGGTACGGATTGATGGACGGCGAGGCGCATACCCTCGAGGAAACGGGCAAACAGTTCGGACTGACCCGGGAACGGATCCGGCAGATCGAGAAGGACGTGATGCGCCGGCTGCGCGTGTTTGTTGCGGAACACTCGGACGATTTCCGGCCGTAAGGGCGCCGGGATGGGCTGTCAGGCGCGCCCGGCGGTTGAATCGCCCCCCGTCCCGCCTGTATAACGCTGCGCGCCGCCCCGGGGGCGGCCGTCTGTTGCCCGTAGAGAGAGGGACCTTACCGGATGGACTTGGCGCCGCTGATTCGCAATGTGCCCGATTTCCCCAAACCGGGGATACAGTTCAAGGACATCACGACGCTGCTGAAGAACGGCCCGGCCTTCCGGAGCGTGATTGACGGCTGGCGGGAACGCTATGCGGAGCAGCGC
>JAAYAQ010000548.1 GCA_012719295.1 Candidatus Hydrogenedentota bacterium
AGATAGATACGCGGGCAAAGCGATGCCGTCCCTGTTGCGGGGGTGTCCGTGGCGCTTGCACCTGTAAAGGCACGAGAGAGGAGACAGAAACCCATGGATCAGGAAGCAAAACGGAAACGAAGCGAACTCTCCATGAATCCGCAGATCGAGCGGGACCGGGAGATGATCATCGAGGCCCGCAAGAAAGGCAAAGGCGCCCTGACGGGCGCGTTCGTCCGGCTGTCGGGTCCGGGATGGCTGCAGAGCGCCATCACGCTGGGCGGGGGGTCCCTGTCGTCCAGCATGTATCTGGGCATCCTGGGCGGCTTCGCCTTCCTCTGGCTTCAGCCCCTGGCGATGGTGGCCGGCATCATCATGCTCAGCGCCATCTCCTACGTCACCCTCAGCACGGATGAGACGCCGCTGAAAGCCATCAACCGGCACGTCAATCCGGTGTTGGGCTGGGGCTGGCTCCTGGCCTCGATGACCGCCAACATCGTCTGGTCGATACCCCAGTACAGCCTGGGCATCGCTTCGCTGCGCCAGAACCTCTTCGAAGGCCTCCTGGGGGAGAACGGCGCTCTGGGCGGAGCCGGTTTGTACGTGGCCGCGCTTATCGTCCTGTGCATCGCCATGTCGGCCAGCATGCTCTACAGCATCGGCGGCAAAGGCGCCAAGACATTCGACATCCTGGTCAAATGCCTCGTGGGCACCACGGTCCTCTGTTTTGTCGCGGTGGTGGTCCGGCTGTTGATGACCGGCCAGATCCAATTCCGCGAAATTGCCAACGGGTTTATGTTCCACACGAAGCTGCTCACCGAGCCCGTGAAAGCGTTTGCGGACCAGATTGCCCAGGTCGCGCCCGCCTACCAGGATTTCTGGGCGAGCATGATCGTCGGCCAGCAGCGCGACGTCATGATCAGCGCCGGAGCGACCGCCGTGGGCATCAACATGACCTTCCTGCTGCCGTACTCGATGTTGCGGAAGGGCTGGGACCGCGAGTTCCGCGGTCTGGCCATCTTTGACCTGTCCACGGGGCTGTTCTTTCCTTTCCTGATCGCCACGAGCTGCGTGGTCATCGCGGCGGCCAGTCAATTTCACGGCGTGGCCGCGCCCGGCCTGCTGGGCGAAACCGACGCCCAGGGCACGCCGATCCAGCCCGCGGGCAACCTGGTGGGCCCCTACGACGAACTGCTGGCTGACCGCGTGAAAGCGGAAGTCGGCGCCGAAGCCTACGCGGCGTTCAGCCCGGAAGAACTTCAGGCAAAGAAGGCCGCCCTGCCGGAAGCCGACCGCACGGTCGCGGCCATGATCGTGCGCCGCGACGCGTTCAATCTGGCGGCGGCCCTGGCGCCAATCACCGGCGATAAATTCGCCCGGTATGTCTTCGGTCTTGGCGTCATGGGCATGGCCACGGGGGCGGCCACCATGCTCACCCTGATCAATGGCCTGTGCTTTTGCGCACTGCTCGATGTGCCGGCACGGGGCTGGCAACAGCGCGTCGGCATGTTCATGCCCGCGATCGCCATCGTGGTGCCGCTGTTCTGGAAAGGCGCGTTCATGTGGCTCGCCGTCCCGACGTCGGTGTTCTGCATGACGCTTCTGCCATTCGCCTACATCTCGTTCTTCCTGCTGATGAACCAGCGAAAATACCTCGGCGCGGACACCCCCATGGGCGCCAAACGGCTCCTGTGGAACGTTCTCATGGTGTTTTCGTGCCTGCTGGCCTGCGTGGGCGCGTTCTGGAGCATCTATTCGAAGCAGGGCGGATTGAAGACGGCTTTGTTGCTCGGAGGGTTCGCGATACTGCTCGCCATCGGCCATTTCCTCCGCAAATCCTGGTATCCTGAAACCGAGGCGTGAGCCGGCAACCTCTCAATCTCACGAAAGAGCCCTGCCTTGCGCGGACGCCCCGGGCACACCCGGGGCGTTCTTGTTGTGCCGCGGAGGAACGCGTTATGGAAGGGCGCGCGAATCGTCGAGGGGAATCCGGATGCGCACGTGAAACCCCGCGCCCGCCGCGGAAGTCACCGAGACCTCCCCTCCCAGAATCGCCGCCCGGTCCCGGATCATGGCGAGCCCGATTCCCTGTTCACGGGAGGCGTCGTCCAGCAGCGCAGGGTCACACCCCCGGCCCTCATCGTCGACGGACAGGCACAGCGCGCCGTCGTGGATGCCGAGCCTCATCGAGGCCGCCAGCACGCCGCCGTGCTTGACCACGTTGAACAGGAGCTCCCTCGCGGCCTCGAACAGGAAGAATCTCACCTCTTCCGAAGGCGCATCGAGATCCGGGGATTCCTCATACGCAACCCGCAAGCCATATTGCTCACGTTTGCTGTTCGAGAGCCAGCGCAGGGATTCCGACAGGGTGCCGTGTGCCAGAACCGGGGGATCGAGCTGAATCGACAGCAGACGCGTTCGAGCCACCACCTCCTGAATCGCGGTGATCACGTTCGTGAGCGTCTCGCGCGCCCCTGTGTTGGTGGTCTGGCGCCGGGCCTTCTCGGCCCCCAGAATCGCGGCGACCAGTGTTTGCTGCACGGTGTCGTGCAACAGGCTGGCGATGCGCTTCCGTTCGGCGAGTTCGGCCTGCGTGAGCTGGGCGGC
>JAAYAQ010000549.1 GCA_012719295.1 Candidatus Hydrogenedentota bacterium
AAGAGCAGGGGTCCAGAGTCCTACTGGATTCCTGCTTACGCAGGAAAGACGTTAAAAAATGCCGTTGCCTCGTGCGCCGACAGGCCTGCAGGATTCCTGTGTGACCCCTGCCTCCGTCACCCCTGCGAAAGCAGGGGTCCAGAAGCTACTGGATTCCTTCCTGCTTGCGCGGAAAGACGTTAGAAAACGCCGTTTCCTGCGGACAGCTGCATTTTCTTTTGGCGAATGCGCTGACTTGGGGTCGGTGGAGAGCACCAATTCTTCCGGCGAACTGATGGTTTCCATCTGGTTTTTAGTGCGATTGCCCGGCGGGCTACCCCCTTTTCCGCAATGGCCGGGCCGATACCTGCTACAATGGCGCGGAGGTGCCGGGTGGCACGAACGCGGGGAATCCGGTGAAGACCTGGAACCACATCGCAGTCGTTTTCGGGATAGTGGTCCTGATGGCCGAGGCGTCGGCACAGCCCCTGCTTGTGCGGACATCGGCCCGGGCCGCATCGCGCGAGGAAACGCGCCAGACCCTGCATCTGGCGGACATGACGCGGGGCGAGGTCCTGCCGTGGCAGGCCGCGTTGCCGGGCATGGAGTGCGTCACGCGTCTGGCGGCCTGTCCAGACGGCGCCTGCGCGTTCCTCACGACGCGCCGGCTGTGGCCGCAACCCGAAGGCTGGTCGACGCGGCTCGCCGCCATCAGCGCGGTGTCGTTGAATCCGCTGGGGATGATCTCCGCCGACGGGGCGGGGCTGCTGCTGGCACCGGACCAGGCCTTCGGCTGCGCAGCGCCCCGGCCGGGTGCGTTGCCGATCCCCGTTCTGGTGTTTGAGACCCCGGACGCCACCCCGGATGTGGGGCTGGTCACGCTTCGGGAGTTTGACCGGTCTACGGGCTTCGACAAGTCGCCGCGGGCATCGTGGCGGATGCCGGGCGTGCCGGTGCAGGCGCTGCCGCTGGCATCGGGCCAACGCGCCTGCGTGCTCTGCCGGGGACCACTGGGCGTGGTGGTGGCGATCATCGAGCTGCGAACGCGCGCCATCGTCACGGAAACCACCGTGGCGCCGCCGGGGGAACCGATGCACGGCGCCGGGTCGCCTCTGGAAATGGCGCTTTCCGCCGACGGTTCCCGCCTGCTGGTGCTCACGTCCGGGTTCTCGCTGGAATCCCCGGAAGGCGAACGGCGTTCGTGGCTGCACCAGTTGGATAGTGCCACGCTCGAACTCGTGGAAGAACCGCGGGAATTCCCCGGCATTCCGCAATCGCCCGCCCGGAGCCTGTGGCCGCTGGGCAACGGAGCGTGCTGGCTGGCGACGCGCCGCCCGGGCGAGGGGTTTGCGTTTTTGTACCGGCTGCCGCTGACGGTCTCCGCCCCGCGCGCGGTCGAACAGCCGTTCACGAATGTTTCGGAAGCGCTTCTGGCGGCGCCCGCGCCGAATGGGGACGGCCTGGCGATCGGGGTGCGCAACCGGCTCGAGATCTGGCCCGGTGGGGAGCCGGCCGGCACGCCTGTGCAGTTCGAGGACGAGCTGACGTTCGTCGCGTGGTTCGACTCCGGCGTATTCGCGGGGGAAGGCTGCCGGCTGCATCGGGTGAACCCCGAGACGGGCGAGGTCATCGCGACGGTTTCGTTTC
>JAAYAQ010000117.1 GCA_012719295.1 Candidatus Hydrogenedentota bacterium
GCCGTTGGGGATATTCCGCGTAGTAATACGATTTTCCGCGGGGTGACGCGCGGTGTTTGCGGGGTTCGACTGACAAAAATTGTCACTCCGTGCCGTGCAGCGGTTCCGTTTTTGGCCATGCGGATTGTCCCCGGGTGAGCGGGCTGTGTTGTATCCCTCTGGTGCGCAAGGCGTTATGATTCTGTCGCGAAATTGGCACGCATATTGCCTTGAGCATGTCGACATTTGAGGGAATGGCGGCCTGGCAACGGGCCTGGTGATGGGACGCTCAACGGAGGGCAAAGACATGAAGAAGAATCTTGGTTTCACATTGATTGAGTTGATGATCGTCGTGGCGATTATCGCGATTATCGCGGCGATTGCTATCCCGAGCTTGCTGCGTTCACGCATGAGCGCGAACGAAGCGGGTGCGATCGGTTCGCTTCGCACGATTTCCGCGGGCGAAGTGAGCTTCCAGGCGGCCTGCTATCAGGATGCCGACGGTGACGGCGTGGGGGACTATGGAACGCTGGCGCAGCTTTTGAATCCTGACGGCGTGGCGGGGGTTCCGGGGTACATCGATGAAGTGTTGGCCGCCGGCTCGAAGCACGGCTACAACTTCACCCTGAACGCCGTCGCCGGTGGTGGTGGCGCCCCTGCAACGTACACCTGCAATGCGGATCCGCAGAGCCCGCAGTCGGGCCGCCGGACCTTCTTCCTGGACGAATCGGGGGTGATTCGCTTCGAGAATACTGGCGCAGCCGCCACAGTGGCTTCGACTCCTCTCGGCTAATCGGGACAACGGCACAGACAGCACAGCGAACGGCGGTCCTCTTCGGGGGCCGCCGTTCCGCTGTTTGGGGGGGGCCTCTCCCCCGCCTCCGAGTGAGCTCGTCAACACGATCTCGCGCAGCGGGTAGACTTTGTGGAGGTTTCCGGGGGAAATGCGCGTCAGGCCCAGGGGCTTTTCGAGTCGAGGCTGTCGCGGATTCGGCAGTAGGATTTGTAGCGCACGGCGGGCAGCGCACCGGTTTCGACGGCGTCCTGAACGGCGCACCCGGGTTCGTGGGTATGGCTGCAATCGCGGAACCGGCAGTGTTCCCCCAGCGCCGCGATGTCGGGGAAATACAGGGCGACTTCTTCTTTCGTGACATCCCAAACGCCCAATTGGCGGATGCCGGGGGTGTCAATGATGTCGATGCCGCCGGCGAGATGATACAGGCGCGAAACGGTCGTGGTGTGACGCCCCTTTTCGTTGTAGTCGCTCACCTCCCGGGTTTCGAGGGCAATATCGGGGTGCAGGCAGTTGATCAGGGAGGTCTTGCCGACGCCGCTCTGGCCGGCGAGGACGGATACGGAGTTCTCGAGGTGCGTCCGCAACCGGTCGATCCCCTCCCCCGTTTCGCAACTGGTAAAGATGATGGGGAGATTCAGGTCGCGGTAGACATCGAATTCGCGCGGGGCTTCTTCGGCCAAATCGGTCTTGTTGACGACCACAATGGGACGGATATGCCCGATGTCGGCCGCGATCAGAAAGCGGTCCAGCACCCCCACCTTGAACCGAGGCTGGGCCACGGCGACCACGCAGAGGATATGATCCACGTTCACCGCAATGACCTGCTCGCGCTGGCCTTTGGTGGCGGGACGGCTCAGCTTGCTTTGCCGGTGCTGCACGGCGGACACGCACAGGTCATCCTGCTGCGCATCAACGCGTACCCGGTCGCCGGGCGCCAGGATGGACGTACCGCCGACGCACAGGCGCTCCGCGACCCGGCAGAGCCGCTCCTGCCCGTCGAATTCCACAAAAGCCAGGACGCCGTAGGGTGAAACGACCACGCCATTGGGCTGGATGGCCTCGAACCGCTCGTCGATGTCCTCGGCCTCGGTTCCCAGACCGACGTCAAGCCCGCGAAAGCGGCGCGGCTGGCGGTTCTCCGCGTCCAGGTCGTTGACCGACCAATCGCGCTTGCGCACGCGGCGCTTTTTCCGCCGGCGATCCTTCACCCGGTGTCCTTTCGCGCCCACACGGCAACGGTCTCCCACTCGTTCTTCACATCGAGGCTGCCCCGGGCCTGAATGTCCGCCCGGAGCCGGGCCAAGCCGGTGTTGAATTCGTCTTCGGACAGCAGGTTGAAGGTGGAAATGAAGCGGTTTTCGACCCGCTTGAGGTAATCCGGACCGATGGGGCCCTGCGGAACGACCATGCGCTTCTCACAGACGCCCTGAAACCCGGCGGCGGCAAGCGCATCCTTCAAAAGGTCGATGGACGGAAACCGCGCTTTGTCGACCGCGGCGAAACTGGGGAAATAGCGGTTCATGGGGTGCCGCTCGATGAACTCGTGCGATGCGGTGACAAAGGCCACGCAGCCGGCGCCGAGCACGCGCTGGCACTCGCCGACAAAGGCGTTCAGGTCGTGAATGTAATGCAGCATATAGCAGCCGAAGCAGAAGTCGAAGGACTGCGCAACGAAGGGGAGGTGATGTGCATCCGCGCGGAGCCAGGCGCCGGGCGCCCCCTTCTCCCGCGCCCGCTGGATCATGCCGCGCGAAAGATCGCACGCGAAGAGCGACGCGGCAGGAGCGGCCGCGTGAAACGCGAGCGTATTATTGCCGGTACCGGCGCCGACCTCGAGGAGCCGGCGCGCACCCTGCGACACGGCCAGTTCGACCAGGAGCTCGAGATACGGCCCCCGTCCCCCCCGGAACGAGTCATACCGCCGCGCGATCAGGTCGTAGTCGATCTTCGCACCGGCAGTCTGGCCGCTCATTCCGCGGGCGTCTCCTTCTTTTCGATCAGTGTGAGGTCGGCTACGGCCGTGACGGCGTTGAAGACCGCCTTCAGCAGGGCGTGCCGGTTTTGCCGCATGCGCGCGTCCTCATGGTTGACGAAGACCGCTTCAAAATACGCCTCAATGACGGGCATCCACGACAGGACCTCGAAAAACGCGTCGTCGAACGCGCCCCTGGCCACGAGGTCGCGGACCGCGGCGCCGGGCTTCCCGGTCAAGGCGTGGAGGGCTTTTTCATTGTCCTCCAGCAACGCGGGGTCGATGGCCGGAGCAGGATCCAGGGCGATCCGCTGGATGCGTTTTGTCTGCTCCGCGAGAAGCTGTACGTGCTGTTCGTTCAGACGGCCGAGCGCGGTCAGGCATCTGCGGACCTGGACGGGGCGCCGGCCGTGCGCAGCGATGGCGGCGGCCACCTGATCGTACGGAATGCCCTGCTCGCGGTTGATGACGGCGAGGCGGTCTGCCGCAAACTGGAGAAAGGCCTCCACGGCGGCGCCGGGTTCGCTCAGGGTCTCGCCATACACGGTCAGGGCGGACCGGAATGCGTCTTCCAGGTCGAGGTCCAGCCCTTCTTCCTGTACGAGCGAAAGCAGGGCGAGGGTGTTTCGCCGGAGACCGAAGGGATCGCTGGTGCCCTTGACGCGCACGCCGATGCCGAAATATCCGGCCAGGGTGTCGATGCGGTCCAGCACGGCGGCCGCGATGCCCAGCGGCGTTTTCGGGAGGCTGTCGCCCGCGCGCCGGGGCAGGCGGTGTTCAAAGAGCGCCCGGGCGATGGCTTCCGGAAGCCCTTCCTTGCGGGCGTAGAGCATGCCGACCACGCCCTCGAGGGAATCGAATTCGAAGACCATCTGCGTGGTCAGGTCGGCTTTCATGAGATCCAGGACCTGGGCCATCGGTTCGTCATCGACGGGCGGCAGGACGCCCTTGAGCGCCGCGTACAGCTTGTGGAGACGGGCAATCTTGTCGGCCACCGAGCCGAGTTTCTGGTGGAAGAGGACCCGGGACAGGCCCGCGGCGAACTCGCGCAGGGGCTTGCGCGTGTCGGTGTCCCAGAAATACCGGGCATCGCGCAGCCGCGCATTGAGGACGCGCTCGTTTCCGCGGCGAATGGTGGCGCGGCCTTCCTCGTCGTGTTCCCCGTTGGCAATGGCGAGGAAGTGCTTGCTGAGGCCGCCCCGGGCATCGCGCAGGGGGATGTAGCGCTGATAGACCTTCATGGGCGTGATGACGATCTCTTCGGGAAGCACGAGGGCGTCTTCAGGGATGCTGCACAGGATGGGTTCGGGCCATTCGGTGATGTCAATGATCTCCTCGAACAACTCGTCATCTTCTTCGAGATGGAGTCCCTGGGCGGAGGCGATTTTCTCGGCCTCGCCGCGCAGGCGGGCCATGCGCTCCTCGCGGACGGGGAGCACGAAATGCCGCTTCATCTCGGCAAGGTACCCGGCGGCCGAGGGGATATGGACGGGGCCTGCCGCAAGCCGCCGGTGGCCATAGGATACGGCGCCGGAATGGAGGGACCGCTCGGCGGCGAATTCGCCCCCTTCGACGAACTTCCAGGTCACCGGCACCGGGTTGGCGCCGTGCAGGGCCAGGAGCCAGCGGATGGGCCGCGAGAACGTGACCGTGCTGTCTTCCCACCCCATCGACTTCACAAACTGAAGACCGCCGATCAGTTTTGCGACGATGCCGGACAGAAGTTCCGTGATGTGGCGTCCTTTCCGCTCCACCTTGACGAAACAGTATTCGGCCTTCCCCTGCTCCTGAAAATAGATGTCCTCGACGCTGGCGCCTCTGGACTCCGCGAATTTCCGGGCGGGAACCGTCCAGTGGCCTTCGGCGTCCTGCGCGGCTTTCCGGGCCGGGCCGCGGGCTTCCTCGACGAGGTCCTGCTGATGTGAGGCGCAATCGTCAATTCTGGCGACGATACGCCGGGGCGTCACCCAGACCGTAACGGGCCCGTGGTCGAGGCGTTCTTCCTGCAGGAGCTTGTCGAGAAGCGCGGGGAGCTGGGCGCGAACGGCCTTGACGTCGGAATGGGGCAGTTCTTCGACCCCGATCTCGAGCAGGAGGGTGTCGCGTTCCTGAAACGCGCCCGGGACCGCCTGCAGGGGCGTGGAATCGGCCTGCGCCCCCGGACGGGGCAGGCGGCACAGGGGGAACCCTTTTTCCTGGCGCTGTTCAAAGAAACCCCGGGCGCAGCGCTCCGCAACCGCCCGGCAGCGGAGCAGAAACCGGCCGCGCTCCGTTACGGAGAGCGCGCCGCGGGCATCGAGAAGATTGAAGAGGTGCGAAAGCCGGAGGCAGTGGTCGTATGCGGGCATGATGAGGCCCAGTTCGAGCAAACGCGCGGCTTCCGCTTCCCACAGGTCGAACACGTGGAGCAGCTTGCCTGTGTCGGCGGCCTCGAAGTTGTACTTGCACCACTCCACCTCGGAGGCGTGATAGATGTCGCCATAGGTGATGCCGGAAGGCGCCCATTTCAGGTCGTATACGCTCTCGACGCCCTGGAGGTACATGGCGATGCGCTCGATGCCATAGGTGAGTTCGCAGGCGCGCACGTCGAGCTTGAGCCCGCCGCATTCCTGGAAATACGTGAACTGGAGGATTTCCATGCCGTCGAGCCAGGCTTCCCAACCCAGGCCCCAGGCGCCCAGCGACGGACTCTGCCAGTTGTCCTCGACAAAGCGGTAGTCGTGCCTGGTAAGGTCGAGTCCAAGCGCTTCCAGGGACTGGAGATAGAGTTCCTGGACGTTTGGCGGAGAGGGTTTCAGGATGACCTGGTACTGGTAGTAGTGCTGCAAGCGATTGGGGTTTTCGCCGTAACGCCCGTCGGTGGGCCGGATGCTCGGTTCGGGATAGGCCACCCACCAGGGTTCAGGGCCTAGCACGCGCAGAAAAGTGGCGGGATTCGAGGTGCCGGCGCCCACTTCGGTATGGTAGGGCTGCCAGAGAATGCATCCGCGCGATGCCCAGAATTCATTGAGGGTTTGCAGAACTTCCTGAACCGTGATCACGTGGTATCTCCCAGCATGCGCTGTTGATTGGAAACGGGCCTGTCAGGCGAAGGCATCCAGAACTCATGCGGCCCGCAATGGCCAGAATCAAAGGCGGAATTTTAGCGTTTCGGGGATCTTCAAGTCAAAGCCGC
>JAAYAQ010000550.1 GCA_012719295.1 Candidatus Hydrogenedentota bacterium
CCGGAGACAACGTGACGATTTCGGCGGAGCTGATTACGCCCATCGCCATGGACGAAGGGCTCCGGTTCGCGATCCGCGAAGGCGGACGCACCGTCGGCGCCGGCGTCGTGACGAAGATCATTCAGTAGACGGGATGGAGGTCCGTGGGCGGTTTTTGAACCGCCGCGCCGGACTGTCTATACTGGTATAGCGTTTCTTCAAAGCGGGTCACGGCCCGCTTTTATGCAGGACTGTAGCTCAATCGGCTAGAGCAGCGGCCTCCAAAGCCGAAGGTTGGGGGTTCGAGTCCCTCCAGTCCTGCCATGTTTATGCATGCGTAACCGGAGCCTGGATCGGTCGTAGCAGGAGCTAGTATGGCCAAGGAAGCAGCAGCAGTAGAGAAGCCGGGGATTGCGGCTCGCATCCGCGAGTTTTTCCACGAGGTGAGAGTGGAAATGCGCAAGGTGACCTGGCCGGCCAAAGATGAAGTCCGTTCGTCGACGTCCGTGGTGCTTTTCGTGCTTGGTCTGATGGCGTTCATCATCGGCGTCTTTGACAAGCTTTCCGATGTGTTCGTTTGGTTGCTGCTTAAACTCGGGTAGGAGTCTCCCGCTGTGGCTGACGAACAGAACGACAAGAAACCTCAGGGACTCGACGACGAACTCCGCGAGCGGCAGTCTGAGCGCGCCGCGAAAGATGCGGCCGAACGCGAGTTTGCCGCGAGCTTTTTCGGCGACGTCAAGAAGGAGGTCGTCCGGGAAGAAGACGCGGCCGAGGCCGAGGCCCGCAAAGCACTGACGGAGGATCTCCGCCGGGAACAGGAGGCCCAGGAAGCCCAGGAGGCCGAGACGGAGCTTCAGGCGCGGCGGTTTCTGGCGGGCGGCGGCGACGCCAACGCGACGCAGTCGGTGGAAGTCGAGGCGCGCAGCCTGAGCGTGGATGGGGACAGCGGCGACGAGGACGACGAGGAGCCGAAAGAGGATCCCATCCTGGCGACGCTCAAGCCGGACCCCGACGACGGCATCCGGCGGCGGTGGTATGCCCTGCACGCGTATTCGGGCCAGGAAGGCAGCGTACGCAAGAACCTGCTGATGCAGGCGGAACTCGAAGGCCTGGATGATTTGATTGGCGGCGTGCTGGTGCCCATGGAGCAGGTGGCCGAGATCAAGGGCGGCGAGAAGCGGATCTCGAAACGGAAGTTTTTCCCCGGGTACGTGCTGGTGCGCCTTCCGGAACATCCCGAACGCCGGCCGGAACTGTGGCACCTGATCAACAACACGCCGGGCGTGAGCGGATTCATCGGGTCGCGGCACACGCCCGTGCCCCTGGAAGACGCGGAAGTGAACGCGATCATCGATGAGATTCGCGGCGAACGGACGCGCCCCAAACCGAAGGTCAAGTTCGACGTGGGCGAACGCGTCAAGATCATCGACGGGCCGTTCTCGAATTTCCTGGGCAACATCGACTCGATCGACGCGGACCGCGGAACCCTCAAGGTCATGGTGGAGATATTCGAGCGGCTTACAAGCGTTGAAGTCGAGTTCTGGCAGGTCGAGAAGATCTAGCTCAACCTAACATACGGAGAAGACGGTGCGATGGCGAAGGGTAAGAAGGGCAAGAACGTAACAGCGCTGATCAAGCTGCAGTGTCCCGCGGGGCAGGCCAATCCGGCGCCGCCGGTAGGTCCGGCGTTGGGCCAGCACGGCGTCAACATCATGGATTTCTGCAAGCAGTTCAATGAGCGCACGAAAGACCAGCAGGGCCTGATCATTCCGGTGGTCATCACGGTGTTTGAGGACCGGAGCATTTCGTTCATCACGAAGAGCCCGCCCGCGGCCGTGTTGATCAAGCGCGCGGCGAAGCTGGCCAAGGCCAGCGGCGAGCCCAACCGGAACAAGGTGGGTTCGGTGAGCAAGGCGCAGCTGGTCGAGATCGCGGAAATCAAGAAAGACGACCTGAACGCGGCGGATACGGATGCTGCCGTGCGCATGCTCGCGGGCACGGCCCGGAGCATGGGCATTCTGGTCGAGAACTGATCCAGCCGCCTCCCGGCGAGGCGCCTGGGTGCATAGAACCATCTGTGGGAGGGCGTACTGCCCGTCGACCACAAGGAGACCACGTCATGTCGAAGATATCGAAGCGCAGAAAGACCCTCGACGAGAAGAACCTCAAACAAATCGCGTGCACGCTGGAAGAAGCGGCGGCGGGCGTCAAAACCTGTGCCACGGCCAAGTTTGACGAGACGGTTGAACTGGCGTTCACCCTGGGCGTAGACCCGCGCCACGCCGACCAGATGGTGCGCGGCACCGTCTCGCTGCCCCACGGCACCGGCAAACAGGTGCGCGTGGTGGTGTTCTGCAAGGAAACCGACCAAATCAACGCCGCCAAAGAAGCCGGCGCCATCGAAGCGGGCGCCGAGGAGCTCGTCCAGAAGGTGCAGGGCGGGTGGACCGATTTCGACGTGGCGGTCGCGTCGCCGGACATGATGCGCGACGTCGGCAAACTCGGCAAGGTGCTCGGTCCGCGGGGCTTGATGCCCAGCCCGAAGGCCGGCACGGTCACCCCGAAAGTGGGCGATGCCGTGGCGGAAATCCTGAAGGGTAAGATCGACTTCCGCGTGGACAAGAACGCCAACATTCACGTGCCGATCGGGAAGGCCTCGTTCACGGCCGAGCAGATCCAGGAAAACGCGTCGGCGGTCATCGACGCGGTGGTGAAGGCCCGCCCGTCGGCGTGCAAAGGCGTGTACCTCAAGAGTTGCTGCATGAGCAGCACGATGGGTCCCGGCTTCCGCCTGGACGCACCGAGCCTGGTCAGCCAGTTCCGCGTGTGATGATTCGATGGAAAGATGTTGACCGTATGCACGGGCGCAGCACCCCGGATTCCAAGGGCGCGGCGCCCTTTTTCTATTGGGGGGAAACCCCACCC
>JAAYAQ010000551.1 GCA_012719295.1 Candidatus Hydrogenedentota bacterium
AAACTCGAGGCGGCGGGCGGGATCTTCCTGGGCAAACTCAACATGGACGAGTTTGCCATGGGGTCGTCCACCGAAAACTCGGCGGTGCAGATCACGCACAATCCGTGGAATCTCGAATGCGTTCCGGGCGGGTCGAGCGGGGGATCGGCGGCGGCCATCGCGGCCAACGAATGCGCCATCGCGCTCGGCAGCGATACCGGCGGCTCGATCCGGCAGCCGGCCGCCTGTTGCGGCTGCGTGGGCCTCAAACCCACCTACGGCCGCGTGTCGCGCTACGGACTCGTTGCCTTCGCCTCCTCGCTGGACCAGGTGGGCCCCTTCACCAAAGACATGCGGGACATGGCCCTGACGCTGAACGTCCTGTGCGGACAGGATCCGCGCGACTCAACCTCGTCGACGATCCCCGTGCCCGATTTCACCAGGGCGCTGCGGGACGACGTCTCAAACATCACGATTGGCCTGCCCCGCGAATACTACACCGACGCCCTGGGCGGCGACGTCCGCGTCCGGGTGGAAGCGGCCATCGAAGTGTTGCGCGGGCTGGGCGCGAAAGTGGTGGAAGTCTCCCTGCCGCACACGGACTACGCGATCGCGGTCTACTACATCATCTGCACGGCCGAGGCCAGCGCCAACCTCGCCCGGTTTGACGGGGTGCGCTACGGGTACCGTTCTCCGAATGCCAACGATGTGCGCGAGATGTACGTGAACTCGAAGACCGAGATGTTCGGGCCCGAAGTGCAGCGGCGCATCATGCTGGGCACCTACGTGCTCTCGAGCGGCTATTACGACGCGTACTATCTCAAGGCCCAGAAAGTCCGGACGCTCATCCGCCAGGATTTTCAGAGGGCCTTTGAGCAATGCGACGTGATCCTCACGCCCACATCGCCCACGCCCGCGTTCAAGCTCGGCGAGAAGACGGCGGATCCGCTGGAGATGTATCTGAGCGACATCTACACAATTTCGGTAAATCTCGCGAGCATTCCGGGTATGAGCATGCCCTGCGGTCTGACCGACAGCGGATTGCCCGTAGGCCTTCAGGTGCTGGGCAAACCGTTCGACGAGGAAACGGTGCTGCGCGTGGGGTACACGTACGAGCAGCACCGCGACTTCGAGATGGGCGCTCCGGAAATTGGCTGAAACGACGGCGCGGCGCGCCGGTTAGGGACCTGATGAGATGGAATACGACGCAGTAATCGGGATGGAAGTTCACGTCGAACTGAGCACGGCATCCAAGGTGTTCTGTTCCTGCAGCACGCAGTTCAACGCGCCGGCGAACACCAATGTGTGCCCGGTCTGCCTGGGAATGCCGGGCGTGTTGCCGGTTATGAACCGCAAGGCGGTCGAATACTCGGTGGCGGCGGGGCTGGCCCTCAACTGCACGATTTCCCGGTGGTCCAAGATGGACCGGAAGAACTACTTCTATCCGGACCTTGCCAAGAACTATCAGATCAGCCAGTACGACCTGCCGCTGTGCCACGGCGGCTGGATCGATATCCGGGTCGGCGGCGTTACAAAACGGATTGGAATCACGCGTGCGCATCTCGAGGAAGACACCGCGCGCAATACCCACACCCTGAGCGGCGGCGTCAGCGGCATCGACTTCAACCGGAGCGGTGTGGCCCTGCTCGAGATCGTCACCGAGCCGGACATCTCGAGCGCGGACGAGGCCTTCGCCTATCTCACCGAACTCAAGCGCATCCTGCAGTACCTGGAAGTCAGCGACTGCAACATGGAAGAGGGCTCGCTGCGGGCCGAGGCCAACGTGAGCCTCCGTCCCAGGGGCAGCGCCGGGTTCGGCACCAAGACGGAGGTCAAGAACGTCGCGTCGTTCAGCGGGGTCCACAAGGCCATCGACTACGAGATCGCGCGGCAGCGCCAGATACTGGACAGCGGCGGGACGGTCGTTCAGGAAACGCGCGGCTGGGACGCCGACCGCGGCATCACGGTGTCGCAACGCACCAAGGAATCGGCCCACGACTACCGGTACTTCCCGGAACCCGACCTGGTGCCGCTGGCCGTCGACGAGGCCTGGGAAGCCCGGATACGCGCGTCGCTTCCCGAACTGCCCCAGGCGCGCTGGCGCCGGTTTCAGGAGGCCTACGGCCTTTCGCCATACGATGCCGAGGTGCTGACGGCGTCCCGCGCCATGGCCGACTATTTCGAAGCCACCGTGGCGGCCGGAGCCGGGGCCAAGCCCGCGGCGAACTGGATCATGGGCGATTTGCAGGCGCTGCTGGTCAAGAACGGCCTGCCTGTTGAGGAGTGCAAGGTGGCCAGCGGCGAACTCGCCGCGATGATCCGGCTCATCGATGATGGTACAATCAGCGGCAAGATAGCGAAAGACATCCTGCTCGAGATGTTCGACACCGGCCAGAGCCCCACGAGCATTGTGGAAGCCAAAGGCCTGATCCAGATCAGCGACGAGAGCGAACTGGAGCGCATCGTCGCGGAGGTGGTTGCCGGCAATCCCGGGCCCGTTGAGGATTTCCGCAACGGCAAGGAAAAGGCGCTGGGGTTCCTCGTGGGACAGGCGATGAAGGCCTCCCGCGGCAAGGCCAACCCCAAGATGATCAATGAGATGCTGTTAAAGGCCTTGGAAAATTAACCAGGAGCGTTGGAGGCATTGGCGAAACTCGTTCGGAAAACCAAGTCTGCCGCACCGGATTTCCTGCCCGACACAATCCGCATCGCGGAACTCGCCGCCCGGCACAAGGCCAAGGATATCAAGGCCTACGACCTGCGCGGCCTCACGGTCATGGCGGATGTATTCATCATCTGCAGCGCTTCCAGTGAACCTCAGGTCAAGGCGATCTATACGTCCATCCGTGAAGGCATGAAGGAGATCGGGGTGCATCCCCGGCACGCCGAAGGGACGCCCGCCGTCGGATGGCTTCTCATCGATTTCGGCAACATCGTTGTCCATGTGTTTCGTGAGAAAGCCCGCCAATTCTATGACCTGGACGGCCTCTGGGGCGATGCGCCGCCGATCGACCTGGGACTCGAAGAGTAGATGGGGTTGAACAGCATTGCGCCACGAACCACCGGATAGATACAAGCTCTATCATTTCCGCATCGATCTCCTGCTGGGCCGGGGCGGCACAGGGGTAGTCTACCGCGCCGTGGACACCCAGTCGGGGGAGATCGTGGCCGTAAAACTCTTCCACGCGAATTTCTTCCGGAACAGCGCGCACGTGCGGGA
>JAAYAQ010000552.1 GCA_012719295.1 Candidatus Hydrogenedentota bacterium
GAGCGCGGGCCGGATGCGTTCGGCAACGTGCTGCGCGCGGGCGGCCTCATAGAGCAGGAGCTCGGCCACGGGCGACAGGGCGGTGTTCGCGGGATCGAGGAGGATGTCGCGAATGGCCTCGGCGATGGGGGTGCCGCCGGGTTCCCGGGTGAGCAGGACGCGGCGGCCTTCCGTCTCGAGGCGGTCGCGGAGCAGGGTCATCTGCGTGGTTTTCCCGCAGCCCTCGACGCCTTCCAGCGTTATGAACGCACCCTTCATGGCTCTCCCAGTGCTTTTGCGCGCGCCTCCCGGGCCTGTTCAAAAAACGCCTCGAGGGCGTCGGCACGGCCCTCGTCCACCATGCGCCGGACCTCGGCCAGATCGTGTGCCAGGGCGTCGAGGCCTTCCGCGATGGCGGCCTGGTTGGTGAGGCAGATGTCGCGCCAGAGTTCGGGGCGTCCGTCGGCGACGCGCGTGACATCGCGGAATCCGGCGCCGACGACGGGCCGGACATCGCCTGCGGCGGCGGCCAGGCGCGCAATACATCCCGCGACGATGTGGGGGATGTGGCTGGTGCGCGCGACGAGCGCGTCGTGGAGGACGGGCTCGAGCGGGACGACCCGCGCGCCGACGGCTTCCCAGAGGGCCGTGACCCGGGCGCGCGCCTCCGCGGCGCGGGGATGAGCGTCGACAATGGTAACGCAGCCCTCGTAGAGGGACGGGGTCGCGAACTCGGGGCCGAATTTTTCGGAACCGGCCATGGGGTGGCTTCCGACGAAACGCAGCGGGGCGGGCCAGGTGCGCGCGGCGTGCGCGCAGATGACGGCCTTGGTGCTGGCGACGTCGGTGACGAGCGTGGCGGGAGAGCATGCGGGCCGGATCGCGTCCAGGATGGCCGGCACGCCCGCGGCGGGTGTGCACACGACGACGAGATCCGCGCCCCGGCACGCTTCGGCGGGATCGAGGAAGGCGGCGTCGATGATGCCGAGCGTGGCCGCCTGGTCCAGGGTTCGGGGGGTGCGTCCAACGCCGCGCACGGTATCCGTCAGGTTTCGGGCCTTCATGGCCAGGGCGAGTGAACCGCCCAGCAGCCCTACGCCGATGATGGTTACGGCGCCGTAGCGTTGTGTCACGCCCCTCCCTCCGCGACAGCGATGGCTTCGGCGATGTCGATGGCGCCGAGATACAGGGCGCGCCCGATGATGACCTCATCCACGCCGTCTGGTTCGATTTCCTTTAAGCGCTGGACATCCTGGATGGACGACACGCCGCCGGACGCGGTCACGGGGATGCCGATGGCGCGCGCGATCGCCCGGGTCGCGGCGATGTTGGGGCCTTGCATCATGCCGTCGCTGTTGATGTCGGTGTAGATGATGCGGGCAACGCCGGCCTGTTCCATCTCGCGGGCGAATTCCAGGGCGCTGGTGGCGGTGGTATCGCGCCAGGCGCTGAGCGACACGCGGCCGTCGCGGGCATCGACGCCGACGGCGACCTTTCCGGGATGGGCCGCAATGGCCTGCCGGAGAAAGTCGCGGTCGCGGTACGCGGCGGTGCCCAGGATGACGCGCTCGGCGCCGGCGCCGACGGCGGCATCCACGTCGGCCAGGCTGCGAATGCCCCCGCCAATTTCGAAGGGGACCCCGGCCTCGTTCAGGGCGCGCAGGGCGCCGAGGGCGCAAAGGCACCCTTCGCGCGCGCCATCGAGATCCACGATGTGGACGAGGCCGCGGACCGCTTCATGCCATTGGCGGGCCTGGGCGACCGGGTCGTCGGCGAAGATGGTTTCCTGCCCGTAATCGCCCTGCACGAGATTGACGCAGCGCCCACCGCGGATATCGACGGCCGGTACAATTCGCATGGCAGCCCCGCCTAGTCGAGTTCGGCTTTGGCTAATTCCACCAGTTTCGTGAAACCGGCTTCATCGGACACGGCCATTTCGGCGAGCATCTTGCGGTTGACGTCGATGTTGGCCTTGCGCAGGCCGAGGATGAACCGGCTGTAGGGCATGCCGTTGGCCCGTGTGGCGGCATTGATGCGGGCGATCCAGAGTTTGCGGAAATCGCGTTTGCGCACTTTGCGGTCACGATAGGCGTACACGCCGGCATGCTCGACGGCCTGGCGGGCGGTCTTGATCAGGCGGTGGCGGCTGCCCCGGTATCCGGACGCGAGCTTGATAAACTTCTTGCGGCGCTGGCGCGACGCAGGCGAATTCGTTGAACGTGGCATGACTCAAATCCTCACGAGGTTGACCGTCCTGCGGACGGCGGTCGGCTTTTTCTCCGGACTAGTTACCCATAGGGGAGCATCCGCTTGACGCGATCCATGTCTTCGGGCTCCAGGATGTCGGCCTTCCGAAGATTGCGGCGGCGCTTGGCGGATTTGTGGGTCTTCAAGTGGCTCGCGAAGGCTTTGTGCCGCTTGATCTTTCCGGTCTTGGTGACTTTGAACCGCTTGGACGCGGATTTGTTGGTTTTCATTTTCGGCATTCGATTTCCTCCTTGCTGTCTGGTTTACGGGCAGCAACGCGAGACCCGCGGCTCGTTTCTGACGGCGCCCCCGTGGGGGCCGGCAAAGACGAGACAGACCCTTCTGCCACGTGGCGCGGTGCGGGCCCGGCCCGCCCCGCCGTACGGTCTCATCGCGCACCCGCTAAACCGGCAGGTTGTTGCGTTCTACACGTGCGCGGCCAACGGCCGCGGTTATGCCTCCGGTTCAGGTTCGGTACCGGCCTGTTCGGCCGCGTGCTCCGGGACTTCCTCCACGGATGCCTGGCGCGGCTCCTGGCGCGGCTTTTTCTGTGCGTTCTTCCCCGGCGTCAGCATCAGGATCATATTGCGCCCCTCGAGGCGGGCGCGGCTGGCGTCGGGCGGATCGTCCAGCAAATCGGTCGAGGCTTCCACGACGCGGGCGAGGATCTCGCGTCCGAACTCGGGATGCGTCATCTCGCGGCCGCGGAACATGATCGTGACCTTCACCTTGTTTCCATCCTGGAGAAACTCCCGGACATGGCTGGTCTTGTAGTCGAAGTCGTGTTTGTCGATCTTCGGACGGTACTTGACCTCTTTGACGGTTACGACATGTTGATGCTTCTTGGATTCCTTGGCGCGCTTGCTTTGCTGGTACTTGTACTTGCCGAAGTCGAGAATACGGCACACGGGCGGCCGGGCGTTCGGAGCGACCTCGACGAGGTCCAGTCCTCGCTCTTCCGCTTCGCGCAGCGCGTCTTCCGGGCTCATGATGCCCAGTTGCTCGCCCTCGTCGTCGATCACGCGCACTTGCCGGGCGCGAATACGCTCGTTAATGCGTATCCGGCCGGTTCCATCTGTCCTGGCGATAGTTCATCCTCCCTGGGGAAATCCCCATCCTGTTCCCGGGGACAGGCGCCCCATCCGCTGCGCCGCGCTCACAAAAAAAGCGCGGCAGAGAGCGCCAGCCCTCTGCCGCGACATGATACACATCACGCAGGAACCCGAGGTTCATAAACCGTGCTGGCTGGCATCAAGCCGCCGCAGGGTGAGAAGCCGGCGCTTCTTCTTTCGTTAAATTGTGAGCAGAGCCTACCAGAATTGGCCCGGGCCTGTCAATTTCGTGTTTCAGACGGCGCGCGCCCGGGCCGGGGCGTTTGATCTGCCGGCAGGGCTGACGTATACTTGTATAGGACTCTGACCTCCCGCCCGTTCAGGCGCCGGGCGTTTTCCGGAGGCTCACGCCCTCATGGTCGTGCCCGGTTCATCCCGGGGCGCACGACTCCCGGAAGGCCGTCCGCGGGCGCACCGTTGCGCGCCGGCGGCGCGGCGCCAGTCTCTTATCAGCGGTTCTCCCGTGACCGGGTCTCCCAGGGTGAGGCGGCTTGCGGCGTCGGGGTAAAATGTGTACAAAAGTGATTCGCGACGAGGAACAGGAAATCGATTATGAAACGTGATGACATGATGCCGGACCAGCCCGTGCGCCCGCAGAAGGCTTACAAGAATCTCGGGTTTCTGAACAGTCCGGATGCGCGCACGATTCGGGTGTTGTGCGAGTTTATCGAGCCGGAGACGCGTTTTGAGCGGATGAATATCCAGCACACGGTGGTGTTCTTCGGTTCGGCGCGCACCTTGCCGGGGAGCGAGGCGTCGGCGCGGTATGCGAAAGCGAAGGAGGCGCTTGAACAGGCGCGCGGCGACGTCGACACGCTCCAGCGGGAGTATCTTCAGGCGCAGCGGGCGCACACCATGTCGCGGTATTACGAGGACGCGGCGGCGCTGTCGGAGCGCCTGACGCACTGGTCGCTGACGCTGCCGAATCCACGGGACCGGTTTGTGGTGTGCTCGGGAGGCGGCCCGGGGATCATGGAAGCGGCCAACCGGGGCGCGAAACGCGCGGGCGGGGAATCGATCGGGCTGAACATCAGCCTGCCGCACGAGCAGAACCCGAATCCGTACCAGACGCCGGAGCTGGCGTTCGAGTTTCACTACTTTTTCATCCGGAAATTCTGGTTTGTGCATCTTTCGCGGGCGATCGTGGCGTTTCCCGGCGGTTTCGGGACGTTTGACGAGCTGTTTGAGCTGATCACGCTGCTGCAGACCCGCAAGACGCCGAACAACCGCTGTGTGATCCTGTACGGGTCGGATTTCTGGAAAGAGGTGGTGGATTTCGATGCGCTGGTGCGGTGGGGGGTCATCAGCCCGGAGGATCTGGACCTGTTTCACATGTATGATGACGTGGACACGGCGTTCGCGCATTTGCAGGCGCATCTGACGAGACACCATCTGTAAACGGCCGGTGGTTTCAGGGAGGGGCGAAGAGGGTCATGAAAGGAATCATCCTGGCGGGCGGCTCGGGTACACGCTTGTACCCCATCACGCTGGCGGTCAGCAAACAACTGCTGCCGGTCTACGACAAGCCAATGATCTATTACCCGCTGTCGGTGTTGATGCTGGCGGGCATCCGGGAGATCCTGATCATTTCGACGCCGGACGACATGCCGTCGTTTCAGCGACTGCTGGGGGACGGGTCGCAGCTGGGCTTGTCGTTCTCGTATGTGGTGCAGCCGCGGCCCGAGGGGCTTGCCCAGGCGTTTATCCTCGGGGCGGAGTTCATCGGGGACGACGCGGTGGCGATGATTCTGGGCGACAACATTTTTTACGGGCACAACCTGGTCGAGTCGATACGCCGCGGGGCGCAGCTTCGGGAGGGCGGGCTGATTTTCGGGTATCCGGTTCGCGATCCCGAACGGTACGGCGTGGTCGAATTTGACGCGCAGGGGAACGTGCTGAGCATCGAGGAGAAGCCGGAGCGGCCCAGGTCGCACTATGCGGTGCCGGGGCTGTACTTTTACGACAACGCGGTGGTCGGGATCGCGAAGGCGCTGAAACCGTCGCCGCGGGGCGAACTGGAAATCACGGACGTCAACCTGGCCTACCTCGAACGCGGCCGGTTGCGGGTGGAACTGCTGGGGCGCGGGTTTGCGTGGCTGGATACGGGGACGCACGAATCGCTGGTGCAGGCCACGAATTTCGTGCAGACGGTTCAGGAACGGCAGGGGCTGCGAATCGCGTGCGTCGAGGAGATCGCGTACCGGTCCGGGTTCATTGGGCGGGAGCAGTTGCGGGTGCTGGCCGAGCCCATGCGTAAGAATGAGTACGGGGCCTACCTGCTGCGTCTGCTGGACGGCACGGCGTAACGCATCGCGCGGAAAACGAGGCGTTGCAGTGGTCCGCGTTCAGGCGCGGGCCGCGGGCAGATGGCGCAGGGCGGCCGCCACGACGGCGCCGGGGACGATGCGGGTCATGCACCGGAAATCGGTCTCACACTCGGGCTTCTGGCAGGGTCCGCAATCCACGTCTACGCGAAGCACCTCGCCGGTTTCGTAGGGGCCGGTGGAATAGCGCGGCGACGTGGGCCCCATGATGCAGATCACGGGCTTCTTGAACGCGATGGCCACATGCCGCGGGCCGCTGTCGTTGCCTATCAGCAGGTCGGCGAGGGCGAGCGTGGCCTTGAGGGTGTTGATGGTGGGGCGGCCGTCGTCGGCGATGATGGGGGCGTGCCGGGCGGCGGACAGGACGGCGTCGCGGGTGTCTTCTTCGCCCGGGCCGGTCAGCAGCACCACGCGGACGCGCGCTTCGTTGTGCAGGGCGTCGATGACGGCGGCATACCGCTCGGCGGGCCAGCGTTTGCTGGGTCCGAACGCCGCTCCGGGGGCCACGGCGACCAGCGGACCGTCGCCGTCAAGGCGGGCGCGGAGGCAGGTCAGGGTCGCGGCATCGGCGGCCAGTTCGAGGCCTTCGCCGTCGTCTTCGCACCCGGCGGCTGCGACCAGGTCGAGGTATTCGGCGGCCATGTAGACGGGCACGATGACGCCGTTTTCGCGGTGGGGCAGGGCCTTGTGGGTGAGGAGCCAGGCGCGGCCGTTGCGGGCGTACCCCAGGCGGGTGCGCGCGCCGGTGAGACGGGCCAGCAGCGCGGCGCGGAAGGAATGGGGGAAGACCACGGCAAGGGTGGCGGACCGGCCGGCGAGTGTTCCGCGCAGGGCGAGCATGTCGCGCGGGCCGGGCCGGGCCGGCACGGGCACCGTGGCGTGCAGCCAGGGAAGCCCGTGGAGGAGCTCGCACGCGCTGCGCCTGCCGACGGCGATGAGGGGACTGTCAGGAAACCGGCGCGCCAGCGCACGAAGCGCGGGCGTGGCCATGGCGACGTCGCCGAGCCAGTTGGGAACGAAGGCCAGTATCCGGGCAGGGGGCTCAATCATCGGGTGTGACGGGCGCATCGTCGTCGGGAGGGGCCGCCGGTTCATGGCCCACGACGCCTTTGCCGAGTTGCTCGTTGAATTCCGGATTGCCCAGGGTGCTTCGGAACAATTCACGCTCTTCGCGGTAGCTTCGGCGGATGATGTCCATGGCCTCGACGGCCGCGCGCCACAGTACAATGAAAAAGAAGATGAACATCGCGGAGAGGACGAGCGCGAACCGCCGCGGTTCGCCCCGGTAATGGGCCATCTGCAGGCCGAGCAACAGAACAACGATGATCGCCAGCATGAGATAGAAGCTTACGGGTCGGCGGGCATTCTGCCGGCGGAAGGCTCGCTTGAAATGGCTCCACAAGGAATTGGGCGGGTCGTTTACCGGGTCAGGTTCTCTCATCAGCCGCTCCGCGCTGAACCTGGGGTTCAGCGTTGATAGGGACAGCCGCCTCCCGCCGACGGGCACGACTGGCACCGGGGCGCCGGGTCGCCCGCCGCTTTGGCGCTCTGCGGGGCAAAGGCGCTGGCCATGCGTGTCATGTTCCTTCCGCCACACGACGGGCAGGCGGGGCGGGCGGCTGCGGAACCCACGAGGATCTCGGATTCGGCGCCGCACTTCGCACACTGGTAGGTAAACAGGGGCATGCGCGGAGACTCCGTGTTTGTTGTTGTCCGTCATGATCTTACCAGTGTTTGGGGTTCGGGCGCAATTCGCGGGGGGGATTCGGGGAAAGACGGGCGTGGAGGGAGGGGGCGCCGGGGCGGATGGCCGGCGCAAACCACCAGATGTGGAATGGGTGTTTCGGCAGGCAGGGAAGGCCGGTGTCAACTGAATATCCGGTGAACCCCACGCGTGGTGGAAGATCCTCGAAATTACCGCATTTTATGGGGTACATAAGGAGGGCTTATGGGGCATATTTTTTTCATAAAGGGGGTTGACAGCCACAATATGTTGTGGTAAATTGGCGCCGGTGTCTGGAACTTGAATCAGCGAATCGGGCCACCGACTTCATCGCACCGTGAAGTCAGTTCCGCAGCCCCGGCCCATACGATTCGCACCCTTTGAGTAGCCTGAAGCCAACAGACCGCAGCCCAATGGTTTCAGCGAGTTACGCTCATAGCCGTGACCCTCTTGCGCCAAGAAACACGGACCAGAGTTTCCAGACACTCCCCGCACTGAGCGGCGGGCCCAAGCCCGCCGCTCCCTCCATTTTCAGGCCTGTCGCCGCGCACGTTTGATGGAATAACGCAGTTGTCGACGCTTCCGGTGATTTCGTAAACCCGGGGGAGCATTTTTCCGGTCGCGAATAGGCGGCGGGTCTGGCCTGTTTATACTAAGATTCGGGCGCGTGGGTGCACGGCCGGTTGTGGGGCCGCGCATGACGGCCGATGGCCGGCAGCGCCGCGATCAGGATCGAGGTGACGACATGACGCTCGCGGAATATCTGATGCAGATTGTGGTGGAGGTATGGTCGGTCACGGCCGAGATGGCGCCGTACCTTCTGTTTGGATTTCTGATGGCGGGATTCGTGGCGGTGTTTCTGTCTCCCGAATGGGTGGAGCGGCACCTGGGCGGGCGCGGCATCGCGCCGGTGTTCAAGGCGGTCGTGCTGGGGATTCCGCTGCCATTGTGTTCGTGCAGCGTCATCCCGGTGGCTGCGTCGATCCGCAATCATGGGGCGTCGCGGGGCGCGACAACAGGATTTCTGCTGGCCACGCCTCAGACGGGCGTGGACTCGATCGTTGCGACGTGGGGGATGATGGGACCGGTCTTCGCGATATTCCGCGCGCTGGCGGCCTTTGTCACGGGACTGGTCGGCGGCGGCCTGGTATCCGTTCTGGAGCCGGACGCTTCCCGCGAGCCGGACGCCGCGGACGGGCCTCGGGGCAACGCCTGCACGGACAGCTGCTGCGCGGACAAGAACACGGAGTCGCGGTGGAAACGCGGGCTTCGCTACGCGTTTGTGACGCTGCCCCGGGATATCGGGAAGGCGCTTGCGGTGGGCATTCTGGTGGCGGGTCTGATTGCGGCGCTGCTGCCCCCGGGCCTGTTTGTGGAATACCTGGGGGGCGGGTTGCTGGCGATGGTACTGATGATGGTGGTGGGCATTCCGCTCTACGTGTGCGCTACGGCGTCCATTCCCCTGGCGCTGGGGTTCATGCACCTGGGCGTGTCGCCCGGCGCGGCGCTGGTGTTTCTGATCGCGGGTCCGGCGACGAACGCCGCCACGCTCGCGACGGTCTTTAAGGTGCTGGGCAAGCGCACGGCGGTCGTGTATCTGGTGACGGTGGCGGCAGGCAGCCTGGCGGCGGGGTTCGCGCTGGACGGGACCATCTGGATGCTGGGCGAACTGGGCATGCCCGTACATCACATGGCGCATGAGATGACAATCGCGTGGTGGCAGCATCTTGCCGGAGTGGTCCTTATCGCACTGATCGCGTCCAGTCTGTGGGGCGATTGGCGCCGGAACCCGGGAGCGGCCGCGCGTGACGCGCATGCCGGGACCGGCGAAACCGGCCCGGGCGAGGGCGCCGTGGTTCTGCAGATCGAAGGAATGACGTGCGAGCACTGTTCGAACTCGGTAGCGCGGGGGCTGCGGGACGCGCCGGGGGTGACGAGCGCGGAGGTGGACCTGGCGACGGGCCGCGCCACGGTGCACGGGGCGCATCTGGATCCGGCGGCGCTCAGCCAGGTCGTACAAAGCCTGGGCTACGAGGTGGTGGGCTGAGACCGCCGCAAGGGGAAGCTTTTACCGGCCCGGGTCAATCCGGTACCATCATGCCGGTGTTGGTCGGCCGGGTTGTTACGGAATAGGGGATTGTCATGCCGGACGCGCGCGCGCTGCTGGAACAGCAACTGAACGATTTTGATGCCGGGATTCGGGCGGAGGCCCTGGACGGGCTGATGGGCCTGGTGCGGGAAGGCCGGCTCGCGCTGCCGGAGCCGCGGCCGGTGGTGAATGTGCACGCCCACACGTTTTTTTCGTTTAACGGGTACGGCTATTCGCCCTCGTATTTTGCGTGGAAGGCCCGTTGCGAGGGGCTGCTGGTGGCGGGGGTGGTGGATTTTGACGTGCTGGACGCCGTGGATGAGTTTCTGACGGCGTGCCAGGTGGTGGGGCTGCGCGGGTGCGCGGGTCTGGAAACGCGGATCTTTGTGCCGGAGTTCGACACGCGCGAAATCAACTCGCCCGGCGAGCCGGGGATCAAGTACTACATGGGTTCGGGGTTCGTGTCGGGGGACGTCCGGCACAGGGACATCCTGGAGCGGTTACGCGTAACGGCGGGCCAGCGGACGCGGGCCATCGTGGACCGGGTGAACCCGCATGTCGCGCCGGTGACCATTGATTACGAGCGGGACGTGCTGCCGCTGACGCCGAACGGCAATGCGACGGAGCGGCATGTGTGTATGGCGTATGAAACGAAGGGCGCGGAGGTGTTTCCGGAGCCGGGCGCGCGGGCGTCGTTCTGGGCGGAGAAGCTGGGGCAGGCGCCGGAGGTCCTGGAGCGGCTTTTCGCCGATTCGCCGGGGTTTCAGGGGCTGATCCGGTCGAAGCTGATGAAGCAGGGCGGCGTGGGTTATGTGAAGCCCGAGGGCCCGGATTTTCCGCGGCTGGACGAGGTGAACCGCCTGATCCTGGACGCGGGGGCGATTCCCACGGTGACCTGGCTGAACGGCCTCACGGCGGGCGAGCAGGCGATCCAGGAATTGCTGGATCTGCTGCTTGGCGCGGGGGCGGCGGCGCTGAACATCATTCCCGACCGCAACTGGAACGTGAAAAGCCCCGACGAAAAGCGCGCCAAGGTGGAGAAGTTGCACGAGATCGTCGCGATCGCGGAGGCGCACGGGCTGCCGGTGCTGGCGGGCACCGAGATGAACGCGCACGGGCAGAAGTTCGTAGACGAGTTTGATGTGCCCGAGATGGCGCCGTTGCGGGAAGCGTTCGTGAACGGGGCGCTGATCCTGTATGCGCATACCGTGCTGGAACGCGCCGGCGGGATGGGGTACCTGAGTGCGTGGGCCAGGCAGCATTTCGTGTCGCCGCGGGAGCGGAACGCGTATTTCGCCGAGCTCGGCCGGAACGCCGCGCCTGCGGGCGCCTACGGTGTGCGCGATCTGGGGCCGGGGATGACGCCGGACGAGGTTGCACGGGTCCTGGGCCGCGGCGGGGACCGTTAGCCGGGGGCCTGTTTTCGCGCCGGGAGACGCGCGTTGAACCCTGTCCCGGCTCCCTGGGGGGTACCCTTTCGGGAGGATTTGTGGTAACTTTTTCCCAGGCAATGGGTTAGAATGCGGGTCCGGGAGGCGCTGTCCGGCGGGTATCCTGCACGAACCGGCTGCTGCTGGTAGAATTCACGATGGGGGCGATTGCTGGCGCGCGGGGTGGGAGTCGTTCAGTCGTGGCGAACAAAGGAGCCGAACCAGCGACGATGCGGCATCGGGCTACAAGCACGCTTCACGACATGTCCGAACGGATGCCGGGCCGGCGTGCGCCGTTCGATGCGTCAAGCCCGTTCCCGGTGATGCAGGTGGACCGGTCGGGGAGCATTGCGCGGGCCAACCCTGCCGCTCAGGCCGCCTTCGGACTTTCGCCGGAATCGCCGGGACTGCTGAGCGAGGTGCTGCCTGATGCCGGCCGGCTGAATGTGCCGGACTGCATTGCTTCGGGGGCCGAGCGGGTCTTTTGCGCCAGGATTGGGGGCCGCCGGTGGCAGTTGACCCTGATCGGTCATCCCGGGCAGGGCGCAGGCCAGATTTATGCCCACGACATCTCGCCGTATGAAGACATGACGCGGGAAATGGCGCAGATCCGGGAGGCCCATCAGCGCCAGCAGAAGGAACTGATGTGCGTCTACGGCCTGGCGGAAGCAATCTGCGTGCGCGAGACGGCGCAGGAAATCTGCCGGGATGTGGTGCGGCTGCTGCCCGGGGCCTGGCGGTACCCTGAATATGCCCGTGGCCGGATCGTGCTGGACGGCGAGGAATATGTGAGCCAGCCGTTCGAAATGACGCGATGGGGTCAATCGGCGGTCATCATGGCGGAGGGGGCGGCACGCGGGATGGTGCAGGTGTTTTATACACGGGATTGCCGTCACTCGGGCGAGGAGGGGCCGTTTCTGCCCGAGGAGCGGCAACTCCTTGACGCGGTAGCGCGCACCCTGGGGGAGGCGATCGCGCGACGGGGGGCGGAGGCCGATAACCGGGCGAAGGCGCTGATCCTTGCCCAGGAACGCAACCGGCTGGAGACGATCCTGAACAGCATGGGCGAAGGGGTCGTGGTGACGGACAGCCGCACGCGCGTGGTGATGATGAACCCGGCGATGGGGGCATTGCTTGGGCTGGCGCCCGAGACGTGCGCGGGGAAAGATTTTCTGGCGCTGATGCCGGACAAGGCGTTCCGGGCGGTGTGGCGGAAGACGGGGGCGGACCAGGGGGATTTCGCGAAGGAACGGGTCATTCTGGGGCATCCTGAGCCGCGGATGTGCTGGGCGACGCGGTCGTGCATCCATAACATGGGCGCGGGCGAGACGTGGCATGTGACGATCTTCCAGGACGTGACCCGCGAGCTCGAGATCGACCAGATGAAGTCGGATTTTGTGGCGGCGGTCTCGCATGAGCTCCGGACGCCGATGACGTCGATCAAGGGGTTTGTGAAGACGCTGCTCGGCAAGCCGAACGTGAAACCGGAATTGCGCGAGCGGTTCCTGACCATCATGGACGAAGAGGCGGACCGGCTCATCATGCTGATCGAGGAACTGCTGCTGATCGCGCGGATCGAGTCGGGGAAGGTCATGCTGGAGCGGGGGCCGGTGGCCCTGGACGAGCTGGCCCAGTGCGCGGTGGCGACGTTGACCCATGTGGCGGAAGGCAAGAAGCTGCGTCTTACAATTCACACCGAAAACCCTTTGCCCCGGGTATATGGCGACGCGAAACGCCTGCACACGGTGCTGCACAATCTGGTCGAGAACGCCATCAAATTCACGCCGGAGGGGGGCTGGGTGCGCGGCCGCATTTTCGGGCAGGGCGCCGGTGTGGTCATCGAGGTGGCGGACAACGGCGTCGGGATCCCGAAAGAGGCGCAGGGGCGGATCTTTGACCGGTTTTACCGGGTGCACCGGGAAGGCGAGGTGGTTTCGGGCACGGGGCTGGGACTGTTTATCGTGCGCGAGATGGTGCGGCTTCATGACGGCCGCGTGGAGGTCGAGAGCGAGCCGGGGCAGGGGTCAACGTTCCGGGTGTATGTGCCGGCAGGGGCGGGCGCCGCATCGGAATAGCAGGCAGGGAGACGGCCATGTCTCAGATGGAACGGCAGTATTCGGCGCTGGTGGTGGAAGATGACGCGCACACGCGCGAGCTGGTCGTCTTCAACCTGGAAGACGCGGGGTACCGGGCGCATTCGGCCGCGAACGGCGTGGAGGCGCTGAAGCTGCTGGAGAATCGTGTGGTCGACATCATCATCTGCGACATCATGATGCCGGAGATGAACGGGTTTGCGTTGCGGGAGGCGGTTCAGTCGCAAGCGAAACTGCGGGACACGGGGTTTATCTTTCTTTCGGCGAAATCGCTTCCGGAAGACGAGATCCGGGGGCTCCGGTACGGGGTGGACGAGTACATCACGAAACCGTTCAATCCGGAGGTGCTGGTGGCGCGGGTGGAAGCGGTGTTGTCGCGGCGGGCGGCGCTGGCGAAGGCGGCGCAACTGGATCCGCTGACGCAGCTCTACAACCGCCAGGCGGGCGAGCGGGAGATCCGGCGGGAGCTGGAGCGCATCCAGCGGTATCCGTCGATCGGCACGCTGGTGTTTCTGGACATCGACGAGTTCAAGGCGGTGAACGATACGCTGGGACATGCGGCGGGCGACCGCGCGCTGGTCTTGCTGGCGGAGGTCCTGCGGGAGAGCACCCGCAGCGTGGACATCGTGACGCGGTACGGCGGGGAGGAGTTTGTGCTGTTTTTCCCGCAGACCGACGAAGCGAACGCGGTGCCGGTGATCGAGCGCATGCAGCGGCGGTTTCAGCAGCTGTCGGAAGCGCATAACCATTTGCGGATATCGTTCAGCGCGGGGGTGGTGGAGGCGCCCCGCGACGGCAACCAGTTTGATGTGCTGTGCCGCCGCGCGGACGAGGCGATGTATTCGTCGAAGGAGCACGGCAAGGCGCGGGTGACGCCCTGGCGGCCGGATATGCGGCACGCGGCGCGGCCGTTGCGGACGCCGTAGCACGCGAGACCCCTTGA
>JAAYAQ010000553.1 GCA_012719295.1 Candidatus Hydrogenedentota bacterium
ATCCCTCGCCCGAAATCGCGGGGTTCAAATCCACCCCCGGCCGCCTTCGGCGGCCACCCCCGCCAGCGGGGGACACAAGCAGCACAGGGTCAATTTGAGTTCGGCGGCGCTCCTGTCTGCCGTCCCTGCGGGTCTCGTGATTGGAGGGATGCGATCCACGGGTGTCACCCGTGGCTATTGACATTCGACACCTGCGGTGTCGTTTGGGTGATGCGGCCGATGTCGGCGGCACAGGCTGCATCCGTGGCGTGGACTACAGCAACGTCGCGTGGGCAGGGCCGTCCACCATGTCCACCAGAAGACAAGAATGCGGGCGAGGCGCCTGCGCTACAAGAGGAATCACGCCGAACCGGCGCCCGCACTAATGCTCCGCGAGCAGGACGTCTTCGAGGCGGCGCTTGGGCACGTGGTGCACGTCGTTGTCGTCGCGGTAGTACTCGATCTTGCCGGGGTCGGCCACGATCTCGAGCTCGATGCGTTCGCGCGGTTTCCCGAGAGCGATCACCAGCAGGACCTCGTACTGGCTCCCCGGGAGTTCAAGCATGTCGAGCAGTTCGTCGCGCTTGACGCTGCCGATCATGCACGCGCCGAGCCCCATTTCGGCCGCGCCCAGACAGATCGTCTGCGCCGCGATCCCGTGATCGCAGCCAAACGACGGGGCAATGCCCCGGTCGCCCAGAATGATGATGTATCCGCCGGGACGCTCGCCCGGGGCGGGACCGTCCCAGTCGCTCAGGTAGCCCGCCCAGGCCAGCGTGGGGAAGATGCGCTCGTTGAGCCCCTTGTCGGTCGAGATGACGTATTTCAACGGCTGCAGGTTGGCGCCCGAGGGCGTCAGGCGCGCCATATCCACCAGTTCCCGCAAGGCTTTCGGATTGACAGGGGTATCCTCATGAAACCGCCGGATACTCCGGCTTCGCAGAACCAAATCGCGCAGCATGACTTTCTCCAATCGTCGCGCGGAACTCGCCCGGAAGTGCGATGCAAAGTAAAGCGGGATTATGACGTCCAGGCCGGCCGGCTTCAAGTCCGCGCCGGCGGCCCGCACACCGTGTCCGGGACAGCAGCATCTGTCGCGCCCGCCTCACATCGATCCCGGCAGGGCCGGAAACAGGCTCCTCAGCCGCCGGATTCCTGTTTCGGCGCGGCGTTCGGCACGACCTGCCGGTAGTTGGGCTCGGCCTGCGGATCCCCCGTGCTCATGAGCCAGTGCACGGCATCGACAAAGGCCTGCTGGAACCGCTCGCCCTCCCAGAGGTCCTCGCGATGGCCCAGCGCGGTGAAATACACGCGGCCCTGCCCCAGGGCGCGGATCCAGACGATCGGATAGGGATCGATGTTGTACATCTCCTGTTTCGCACGTTCCGGGCCCGGGTCCATCAACGCCAGCACGCGAATCGCGTCCACATTGAACTTGCGGAACAGATACCATTCTTCGTTCAGCTCCCACCCGTCGGGGATGTGGGCCATGGCCGGGTGCTGGGGATCGACCGCCAGCACTTTCCCCACAAACTGCTGGCCGTGCGTCTTGAATTCCGCGCCAATCATGGAAATGTACGGCGTAACCTCGTCGCCCTCCACATCAAACGTGTCCGTCGCGGAATGGAAGCCGAGAAAACGGCCGCCGTGCTCGATCCACTGGATCAGTTCCGCCTGGCCGTTCGGTCCCATGGCGGGCGTATTGGTCATGTTGGGCCGGGTCAGATCGCCCTGCGTGTAGAACATGACCAGGTCGTAGTTCTTGAGGTTTTCCGCGTTGATCGTGCTTGCATCGAAGGTCACCGTCAGGCGGGCGCCCATCTTCTCGAGAATGGGCCGCAGGATCTTCTCCGCAAGCGGCGCTTCGCCTTCTTTCGAGACCGTCGGACTGTGGGCGAACCCCTCCGACGTCAGCAGAAACAGCACGTTCTTCGGCGTGGGCGGCTCGGCGGCCAGCGCCGCCTGGCACCCCAGCACCGCGATAATTCCAGCCAATGCCATGCGCGTCATCATGTCGTATCTCCTTCCAGGCCTGCGGGGCCCGGGCAAAACACCCGACCCGCAAACCGATGTTGTGGGAACCCGAATACGTGAAATGCGCCCGCCGCCGGCCGGAGCGCGCGCACGCCATCAGCTCAATGCGCCCATCGCCACCGCGCCCAGCAAGCCCCGCTGTTTGTCGAGGCGTTCCTGGATCCGCGTCATGATGCCCTCATCGATCGGGAGCTTCTCGAGCGACTCCGGATTCGGGGGCAGGGCCTGCGGCTGATCGTTCAGCGCGCCGATCCCCATCATGTTCACCAGCGTGTCCGCCAGGTGGGTCGCATGGGGCATAATCGGATTGCCCGGCACCTCCGACGGCCGGTGGGACCCGGCAATGCTCTCCACAAACACCACGGGCAGCCGCCACCGCTCGGCCACCCAGGCGCCGATCTCACAGTGCGTGATGCCGCCGAACACTTCGTATTCCGCTTCATAAGCGGAACAGCCCGACGATTCCATCATCTGGATCACCCGCGCCAGATCATCCGGAAAATACTGGGCGATCACCGCTTTCCCGATATCGTGCAGCAGGCCCGCCAGATGCGCCCCCGAAATCTCGGGATAGACCCGGCGAAAGTGCTGTTCCAGCGTACCGGCCGCCAGCGAACACGCCAGACTGTGCCGCCAGAGATTGTGCAACGCACGCACCTGAGCCGGGCTCTTCCCAAACAGGTTGATGACCGATATGGTCAGGGCGAGCCGCTCGATTTCGTTGAACCCCAGGATTACCACCGCCTCGGGGATGCTCGAAATGGAACGCGGAAAACCATAGAAACTGGAGTTGACCACGCGCAGCACGCGCATCGCCAGCGCCTGATCTCTCCCGATTTCGTCGGCCAGATCCAGCGCGGTGGTGCTCTCATCCTGAACCACCGCAATGATCCGGGCCAATACCTCGGGCAGGGTCGCGATGTCATCAATCGCTTCTATGCGGTCTCGCATTCGATTCCTCCCTGATCCCCAGGGATTTCACACGACCCGCTCTCACAGACGCGCCACGAGGAGACTCAGAACACCCGCGTCAGGCACAAGAATTATAGAAACTCGCCGGATGCCTGTCAACAGAAGACTTCGGCGATCGCGTCCCCCGTGCATCTCCCCCGCGATTACGGTTCCGGCTTCACGATGCTGCGCCGCGTATCTTCCGTGTTCAGAAGCACGTCATTGGCCCGGCGCTGCAACACGCTGTGCGCACGCGGCGGGGCGGGGCGGGGGGCGGAGGCGGGCTCGGGCGGTGCATCCGGGGCCGCAGCCTGAGCGGCGCCCTCCAGCGCCGCCGAAACGCGCGACCGCCGCTCCGTATCGGGCAGCGTCGTCCGCTGGATCGTGTGCAGAATGACATCCTGGCCAAGCTGGCGCGTGCGAATCTGCGCCGCCAGAAACAACGCGTTGCGGCACAGGGTCACCGTTTCCCGCGGACTCCCCTGCGCGTACGCGTGAATCGTCTTCACGGCCCCGTCGTCGAACACAGGCGCGAGGCCCCCCGCCGCACCGGCCTGGCGCAACCGGAAATCGATCAGCCCCCGCGTTTCGGCCAGGTCCAGCGGCCCCAGCGTGCAGCTCATGTGCACCCGTTGCGCGAAATCCGGCGCGGCGCGCAGCGCCGTCAGCCATTCCATCTGCGAAAAACAGACCAGATTCAACAACGTATGCCGCGGCGTCTCGAGATCCTGCACCAGCCGGAGCAGTTCGAGCTGGTCCCGCTTGTTCAGGTGCTGCGCGTCGTCGATGATCAGGGTGTTGATGCGGGTGGGATGCTTCAGAAGATGCCGGTGCAGGGTTTCCATGTACGCATCGAACGACCGCGTCTCCGGCTTCAGCCCGAACTGCGTCACAATGCCTTCCAGCAGCGAAAAACTCGTCCAGGACGGGACCGGCGACCCAATCACCGCTACGTTGTAGCGGTCCGGTTTCGCCCGCATCCCCGTCAGCACCTTGCGCAACAGGGTCGTCTTGCCGGTTCCGTAATGCCCCAGAAGCACCGCGGCGCCGTGGCGTTCGTCAATGCTGTTCCACAGCCGGAACAGGCATTCCTTGTGCTCGCGGGTCGCATAGAAATAAACCGGATCCACCGTGGCCGCGAAGGGCTGTCTGCGCAACCCGAAGAAGCTCAACAAGGCCTGTGAGGAATCTGCGTTCTCCATC
>JAAYAQ010000554.1 GCA_012719295.1 Candidatus Hydrogenedentota bacterium
ACCACGAAGCATTTGACGGTCGCCGAGGCCCGGCGGCTTCGGTACAGGCCCGTAACCGGCGGGCAGCGTTGGGGCAGCAACTGGGGCACCGCGTGGTTCCGGCTGCGCATCGCGGTTCCGCGCTCGATGCGCGGCGAGACGGTGGCGCTGCTGTTCGACCTGGAAAACGGCGAGGGCCTGATCTTCCGCGGGGGTGAGCCCGTGCAGGGATTGTGCTGGTCCCGCAAGGAATACCTCCTGTTCGAGAAGGCCCGCGGAGGCGAGCGGGTCGAGCTGTATGTGGAGGCCGGGGCAAACGCCCGTTTGGGCGCCTTTGTCGAGCGGGCGGTGCGCATGCCGGAAATCGCCGTGCTCAATCACGCAGTCTGGGACGCATTCTGGGACCTTTCGGCGCTGGCCGACATGGTTGATCCGGAACTCCATAAGGACTGGACGGGGAAACCGTACGATCTGCCGTTCGACGGCGATACGCTTGTGGCCCGGATGGTCTTCGCGCTCAATGAGGCCGTGGATCTCTTCGACTACCGGAATCCGTCGCGGGAGGAGCTGCGGGCGCAGGCGGCCCGTGTCCGGCGGCGTCTCAAACCGGTCTACGATTGCCGGGCCCGTGATGCCGCGCAGACATTCGCGGTGATGGGGCATGCGCACATCGACGTCGCCTGGAAATGGCCGCTGGCGGAGACGGTGCGAAAGTGCGGGCGCACTTTTGCGAATGTGCTCGAACTGATGGAGCACTACGATGATTTTGTCTTTGCGCAGAGCCAGCCCCAGCTCTATGCATACGCCGCGGCCCGTTACCCCTCGCTCTACAAACGGGTCCGTGAAATGGTCAGGCGAAAGCGCTGGATTCCCACGGGTTGCATGTGGGTGGAAGCCGACTGCAACCTCACCGGGGGAGAAAGCCTGGTGCGCCAGATCCTGTTCGGCACGCGGTTCTTCAAACAGGAGTTCGGGTGCCGGGTCGAGACGCTGTGGCTGCCGGATGTTTTCGGTTTTTCGGCCGCATTGCCGCAGATCATGAGACGCAGCGGCATCAAGTACTTCTTCACGACGAAGCTGGCTCTGAACCAATTCACGAAATTTCCCGCACACTCGTTTTTCTGGGAAGGGCTCGACGGGAGCCGGGTGCTTTCGCATTTCATGCCGGGGGAAGAGTACAGCGCCGAACTGGAACCGTGGCTGATTCGTACGGCGGAGCACGACTATGCGGAGAAAGACCGCTGTTCCCTGCAGTTGATGCCGTTTGGCCACGGCGATGGCGGCGGGGGGCCGGCGCGCGCCCATCTGGAGCGGTTGCGCCGCTATGCCGACTTTGAAGGCATGCCGCGGCTGGTCTCGATGCCGCCCGATGCGTTCTTCGCGCAACTTGAGCGCGAGAGCCGGAACCTGCCGGTGTGGCGGGGTGAGCTCTACCTGGAAAACCATCGCGGCACCTACACGTCCCAGGCGCAGGCGAAGAAACAGAACCGCCAGGCCGAACTGCTGCTGCGTGAGGCCGAGATCCTCGCGGCCCTGGCCATGGCCGGCGGCGCACGCTACGACCAGAGCGGTTTCACTGAGGCGTGGAAACTGGTCCTGCTGAACCAGTTTCACGATATCCTTCCCGGCAGCTCCATCGACGAAGTGTACGCCCAGTCCGATCGCCAGTACGCCGCCGTGTTCTCGTCGGTGGGCGCGATCCGGGACCAGGCGTTCGGGCGGCTGGCCCGGGGTGTGGACACGCGGGGCGCGGGCGAGCCCGTCCTGGCATTCAACTCCCTGTCCTGGACTCGCCGCGACCTGATAGAAGTCGAGGCGCCGGCCCGCATGAAGGGCGGAGCCTGGGTGGCGGCCGGCGCCGACGGCGAGGCGTGTCCCGTCCAGATCGGCGAAGACGGGAAGGCCCGGTTTCTGGGCACCCTGCCGTCCATGGGGCACAAGGTGTTCCACACCCTGCCGGCCGGAGCTTCCCTGCCGGAGATTGCGGTAAGCGAGCGGGGCATGGAGAACGCGTTCGTGCGCCTCCGCTTTGACGGGCAGGGGCGGCTTCGCGGCGTGTATGACAAACGCTTCCGCCGGGATGTGCTCGCACCCGGGGCGACCGGCAATCAGTTCATCCTCTTTGAAGACAAGATGGCCAGTTGTGGCGCGTCGTGGGATATCGACATTTTCTACAACGACAAGCCTATCGAGTTCGATGGGGCCCTGCTGGGGGTTGAAGTGGCCGAGCGCGGTCCGGTGCGCTCGGTGTTGCGATTCCGGCGCGCGATCGGGAATTCCAGGATTACCCAGGACGTCGTTCTGATGGCGGAGTCGCCGCGCATCGCGTTCCAGACCACGGTGGATTGGGGCGACGAACACGACGTGATATTGAAGGCCGCCTTCCCCGTGAACATCCGGTCGGAGAAGGCCCGCTACGAGACCCAGTTCGGGAACCTCGAGCGTCCGACGCACTGGAACACGCCGCAGGATTTCGGGCGCTTCGAAGCGCCGGCGCACAAGTGGGTGGACCTGTCGGAAGGAAATTACGGCGTGGCGCTGCTCAATGACTGCAAGTACGGACACGATATCAAAGACAACGTGATGCGGATCACGCTGCTGCGCGCGCCCAGGGACCCCGGCAAGACCACGGACGTCCACAGGACGCACACGTTCACCTACGCGCTGTTGCCTCACGAGGGCGATTTCACCCAGGGCGTGGTGCAGGCGGCCTATGAACTGAATGTGCCCATTCTGGCGCGGACGGTGAAGGCGTCGGCTGGAACCGGTCCGGCGCACGCAAGCCACCTGTCGGTTTCGGGCGGAAATGTGCTCGTTGAGGCCATGAAGAAGGCCGAGGACGATGACGGGATCGTGGTGCGGCTGTATGAGGCGCATGGGTGGCGGACGCGCCATGTTGTGAGCACGGCCTTGCCGGTGAGCCGCGTGACGGAAACCGACTTGATGGAACATGAGGAGCGGGAACTGCGCGTTCGCAATGGCGCGCTGACTCTGGACTTTGCGCCATACCAGATACGCACGCTGAAGTTTTCGCTGATTCCATGAGACCCCTGCCCGGGAGCGCCGAGCGCTGTTCCTGAACGCGGGAGGGAAGAGGAGAGCCGGTGATGCATGCTGCGCGTGCCATGATCATTGTCCTTGCGCTCTGCGGTCTTGTGTACAACGCAGATGCCCGGGCGGACTGGACAGTTGTGCTGCCCGAAGCCCTTGCGGAAGACGAGGCGGTCACAGTGGTCCTCGCGGACCTGAAGGATGCGGCACAGGCGCGCGGAATCGCTATCGAACCCGCCGGCGAACCCGGCCGCGCCACGGGAAACGTCATCTTTGTCGGAAGCCCCGAGCGGAATGCCAGCGTACGCCGGATGCAGGCCCGGGGCGCGCTGGCCCTGTCGGGCGTGACAAAACCGGACGGCTATGAAATCGTCACGATGCCCGGAGACGGCGGCAGGACGATGGTGGTGGCGGGCGGGTCCGTTTTGGGCGATGTCTACGGCCTGTACTGGCTGTGGGACCGGTTGCGCGTCCAGGGCGGGATCCCGGACATCAACGTCAGGCACGAACCGTCTCTGGACACGCGGTTCACGCGTATCGTCGTGCGGAGCGAGGAGGATATCCGCCGGGCCCTGCGGTATCGCCTCAACATGGTTTTCGGAGAGACCCCCCTGCGCCTGGTCCCGTGGGATGCCGAGCCGGAGCGCACCGAGAACGAAGGCCATCGCGCCAGGACGCGGGAACTGGCCGCGTACGCGCACGCGGTGCATCTCAAGTTCGTGGCGTTCGGCACGGACTTCACCTACCACCCGTCGTTGTTGGCGGAATTTGGCGCGACGCTGAATCCCGCCGATCCCGCGTTCTGGGCCGCCGTTCAGACGAAATACCGGCGGCTGTTTGAGGCGATGCCGGAGCTGGACGGCGTCTGCACGTTCACGGCCGACGAACAACAGTACTGGGGCAGCTACAGGACCTTCGATGTCATGCACGACGGCGAGGGCTGCGACTGGGGTCTGGATAAACGGTGCCGGACGTTTATCGTCAAGCTGTGGGAGGTGGTTGCCGGCGAGTTTGACAAATTGCTTCTTTACCACACGTGGGACAACACGCCCTACGAAAAACAATCGCAAGCGGGGGTATACCAGTCGATATTCACGGATGAAGTGCCCACGCGCAATCTCTATCTCTTCCCCAGCTTCACGCAGAACGACCGCTGGTGGTTTCAGGCGTACAACCCGACCATTAATCAGACGCCCCACCACACCATGCTCATTTGCGAGCCCATGGACTATCACGCCGGAGGCAATCTCTTCCCGACGTTTCCAGGACCTTATTTCCAGGCCGGGCTGGAAACCATGCTGGACGTTGAGAACAGCAACCTCAAAGGACTCAGTCTGGACATGCCGTCCGACGATGCCTGGCATACGCGCGGCCTCACCGCATACACGGTATCCAGACTGGCGTGGAACCATCATGCCACTCCGCGGGAAATTGCGCGGGACTACGCCGCCATCCATTTCGGCCTGCCGGCTGCTGACGGCGTGGCCGAACTGCTGCTGTTGTCGCCGGTGGCCTATGCGTACGGGCTGTACATCGAGCCGGCCGCCTACGGCGAATTCAACTCCCTTCCTCACATCCGCGTGGGACAATTCGTCGCCAACGGGTATACGTCAATCGACGGCGGCAAGGAGCACATCGAGTTTCTGCGGAAGATCTACCTTCGGTGCAAGCCCTGGATTCCGGAAACGGTTCTCTATCTGGACCACGGGCTCGCGACCGCCGGAAAGATGGTCGGGCAGTACGAGGCCGTGCGCGCTCTCATCGCGGATGTATCCCTGAACGCGGACCTCGGCGAATCCATCCACCTGACCCATTTGTTGATACGCACGAACAACGCCTACGTGAAAACCGCTTTCGCGTATTTTGAAGGCCGGGAAAACCTCACCGAAGAGAGCCGGCGCCGTCTGGAGACCGAATGCAGCGGACTCCGGGCCGCCCGTAACGAGTTCGCGAACGCGCCGGGATTTGATTATCAGCTTTTCGGGGTGGACCAGTTGCTCGTGAATGTCGAGCAGACGTTGCAGGATCCCCAGCGGGCGGCCCGGATCCTGGCCGAGGCGCCCACGAGAGCCGAGATCGAGGAGGTCGTGGCCCGCGAGCAGGAACGGTACTCCGAGCTGCTTGAGCAACACGGCGCGGAGGCCGTGAAGATCCTGCATTGGCGCGGCAAGATCGACGGGGAAGATATTGTCCGGATACGCGGCGCGGAGGTTTCCGTCGAGCACCTGCGTTGGGATGGGCCCACGATCGAACGGTCCGAGGTGCTGGAACCCCTGCCCGCAACCGCCGGTACGGTCGTCGTGAAAGACATCCAGTCGAGGGCCCTGCATCCCTTTGTGCTCGAACAGCCGTGCGCCGGAAATGGCCATGTTGCTGTGATCTACCTCAACGACCTGCCCGGCGGCGGCGATTGGTGGGAATTCGAGTTATACTACATCCCCCATCCTCCCGGGGACCTCGGTCTCCGGGTGTCGCTGAGGAACGACTTTTGAACCGTTGGTGATGCAGGCTCCGTGGCGGAGCGAGTACGTAACCGAAGATTCCGAGCGTGGAGTACGCAACGCCAGAACCGCCGCCGTTGCCGATCAATGCGCGCGAGCGGCCAGGGAGAGTGACATGTCGCCTATCAGCCGGCGCAGGTTTTTGCTGACGTCATCCGGGGCGGTGGCGTTGACCACGGGGCTTTCGGCCGCCGCGGCGCGCGTCAACACGGCGCGGGTCGTGCCGGGGCGCGTTTCGCCAAACGAACGCCTCAATATCGCGGCGATCGGCGTGGGCGGCATATGCCGCTCCAATCTGCGCGCCTGTGCCAGCGAGAATATCGTCGCGCTGTGCGATGTCGACGACGTCCGTGCCGCCGAGACCTATCAGAAGTTTCCCAAGGCGAAACGATACCGCGATTTCCGCGTTCTGCTCGACAAGGAGCATCGCAACATCGACGCGGTGATCGTGGCTACCCCCGATCACACCCACGCGGTGATCGCCATGGCCGTCATGCGCGCCGGCAAACACCTTTATTGCCAAAAGCCGCTGGCCCACAGTATCCATGAGGTACGAACGCTCACCGAGACCGCCCGGGAAACGGGCATACAGACCCAGATGGGCAATCAGGGGCATTCCTCCAACGAGATCCGCCGTCTGCGCGAATGGGTGCAGGCCGGGGTGCTGGGCCAGGTGCGCGAAGTGTACGCCTGGAGCGACCGGCCTGTCGGGGGCGATCCCTGGTCCGATTTTCCCATCATGGCCCGGCCGAAGGACACGCCGCCTGTTCCCGAAACCCTGGATTGGGACCTCTGGCTGGGTCCGGCGCGCGAACGGCCCTATCATCCCATCTATTGTCCCACCACGTGGCGCGGGTTCTGGGATTTCGGCACCGGCGCACTGGGCGACATGGGATGCCACATTCTCGACCCGGCGTTCTGGGCGCTTGACCTCGGACAGCCCGAAACCGTCCAGGCGACGACTACACATTGGGAGCCCGAGGTGAGCGAGGAGACGTTCCCGAGGGCGTCCATTATCCGGTACCGATTCCCCGCGCGCGGCGAGATGCCGCCGGTGACGGTCACGTGGTTTGATGGCCGGCTCAAACCGCCGATCCCGGAGACGTTTGAGCCCGGGAGAACTCTGGGCAGCAATGGCGCCCTCCTCATCGGAGACCGGGCCACAGCGATTCACGGGTCTCACGGCGCCGGCGACCTGGAATTGCTTCCCGTGTCGCAGCGCGAATCATTCCAGGAGCCTCCCGAGACGCTGCCCCGGGTCAAAGACGGCGCCCACGAACAGGACTGGGTCCGGGCCTGCAAGGACGGCAAGCCCGCCAGCTCCAGTTTCGACTACGGCGGCCCGCTGACCGAGATGGTCCTCATCGGCGTGCTTGCCATGCGGCTTCAGGACCGCGTTCTTGCGTGGGACCCCGAAAACCTGCGGGTTGCCAACGTCGAGGAAGCCAACGCGCTGCTCAACCCGGTCTACCGCGAGGGCTGGTCGTTGTAACCGGCGCTGCGGAGATTCAGGGAGGGTGTCCTGACCGCGCAAAACGGGTAGAGGTGGCCCGCATGCCCGGTGGCGGGTCCTGCGCTGCGGGCATCATTTTCGCGCATCGGTTTTATGTGCTATCCTGCGCGACGGCACACGCCGCTTTCCATGCAACCCCATAGCGCAACCGTGTACGAAGAGGAGTGAATCGTGCTGAATCGGACGAGAGTATTCGCCGCGGCCATCGTGCTGAGTGTGACCCAGGGCGTCCTGGCGGAGGACCGTGTTTTGGAAACACCCGCCGTAGAGGGACCGTACGGGCGCATCGCCGCTGCGCTGGCCGGTCCGTATAGCGTGGTGCTGAAACCGGACAAGGACGAAGCCGAATGGTGGGCGGGCGCCCCTTCCGTGGCACGGGGAAGCGACGGCGTCTTCTGGATGGCGTGCCGCATGCGCACGCCGGAAGCGCCGCGAGGCCTTCGAGGCTACGAGATTCGGATTCTGCGCAGCGAGGATGGCGAGCATTTTGAGGCCGTGCACCATATCAAACGCGAGGACGTGCCCATCCCGGGATTCGAACGTCCGGCGCTCCTGGTTGACCCCAAGTCCGGGCAGTTCAAACTGTACGCATGCGGGCCATGGCAAAACGGCCCGTGGTGCATCGTAAAATTCGATGATGCCGCCTCGCCGGCCGAATTCCGGCCCAACACGGCCAGGCCGGTCATCGTGCCGCGCGCGAAAACCTACGACCGGGATGTGCCTCCCACCGAATACAAGGATCCGGTAATCCTCTATGCCGAGGGGGCCTATCATTGTTACGTCATTGGCTACATCCGTCAGAACGAGCGCATCTTTCATTTCCGCAGCGAGGACGGCGAGCGCTGGACGGCTGTCGGAAACCCGTATGAATCCCGGATGCCACTGGCGGGCTGGCATGATTTCTTCGTTCGCCCCGCCTCTGTTGTTCCAATCGACGCTGGTTATCTTTTCGTGTATGAGGGGTCAAAAACCACCTGGAACGATCCAGTCTACAACATTGCCACAGGGCTGGCCTTCACGTTTGATCTGCATCACATGATCGATCTGACCCCGGACGCGCCGCTTGCGGTCAGTTCAACGCCCAGCGCCGGCTTCTCCACATTCCGCTATTCGCATTGGCTCCGTACCCGGGAAGCCTTGTGGGTGTATGCCGAGGTCGCCTGTCCAAATGAAAGCAACGAAGTCCGGCTCTACAAGATCACGGACGAATGAGTTTGCCGGTCTGATTGTTTTCCGGTGGTGTGTGAGGCCGTGAGCGTCTGCCTTCATACGCACGGAACGCACTACATGAATAAAATGAAGATGATTACGGCAAGTAACACAGCAATAGAAACCAGGGCGAAGAAGATGTTCAGAAGGAAATCAAGCGCACCAAAATCGTCGTCGCTGTTCCGCATTGCCTGACCCTCTTGCCTGTTTACCGCGTCAGCGGGGAGTGCGCGCAACGGCACATTACCCCATCGGATGCAGCCTGACCGTCTTCGCACACGAACGGCCAGTGGCCCACTCCTGCAGGCCACTGGCCCGCAACCCGTCATGTGGTGAAGATGCGGGGAATCGGATCCCATTCCCTTTGTTTTCAGCTTCAACGTTCACCATACGCCGATAGCGTCCCGTTCCGTTCACGGCTCCACCGCAAAAAAGAAACCCCAGCCGCCGCCCAACTGGTCAATCTTCACGAGCACCGTGTTTGTTCCCTTTTTCAGCGGGAACGTCACAAGCTCATCGCGGGGCCGTGCGACGCGGCTGGTCTTGGACGACAGCAGCAACTCGCCATTGAGCCAGAGCTTGACACCGTCATTCGAGCCCAGGCTTATCTGAACGGTTTTGTCCGTGTCCGACTCCATGGTGCGGTAGGCGTACGCCACGCCGGGCACATCGTCCGGCCGGATGGCTCGCGCCAGGTCCACGTAGCCTGTCGAACCCGGCTCATACGCTTTCCAGCGAATCGTCGCGCCGCCGGCGCCGGTGTATGACGCATCCAAATCAACGCCCGTCTCGGGCGGCCAGGCCGTGTCGAAGCCCGCGCGATCCGTGTTGTCAAAAGGCCCCAACAGATGCCAGTCCCTGATGTACTCGGGCGCCGTCTTTGCCCGCTGAATGAAATCGTCGATGGCGTCCTCGCCGAACTGTTCGCCAAATTGCTTGATCTGGTGACTGCGCAGGATTCGCGTGAAGCTGTCCAACACTTCGGGCGCGCGCTCGGGGCCCAGATAGTCGGCGCCGCCCACCAGATAGAACTGGAGACGCGCGTAGTGAATCGGGAGATGGGCCAGTTGTACCCGCCTCTCCAGTGCCTCGTCTCCGCTCGCGGCCGCCTCGGCTTTCGCGAACAGCGCCTCGGCCCGGTCCAGAAAGTCCACGGTAAGATACGGCATCTGTTCCAGGCTGGCGAAGATGCTGAATCGCATCGATGCGGGCTTGACCGCATCCCGCGCCATCTGGATGTACTCCGCCACAAACGGAGCGGCCGGTCCGTACACGTTGGCGACAAACTCGTCGATCAGCAGGTTGCCGTCCTGGTACGGGTTCCACATCAACTGCGCGAAGACCCAGGCCCGCAGCGCAGAGAATTCGCCGCCGCCATACTCCCGGACATTGTTTCCCTGGGCAAAGAGGCCAATGCAGTTGTGTTCCGCGTAGAATCGCGGGTGGTGAATCACAGATTCGAAGTTGGGAAAAGGCATCAGGTAGTGGCGGAAGTTGGTGTAGTAATCCCAGATGGTGATGGAGTCCGTGATCTTGCTCCACCCTTGAAGCCGCTCCACGAAGACATCGTGATCATCGCACTGGCCAATCGCGTGCGCCTGGCAGTACTCGTAGTGGCACATGCGAATCGTCACATTCGGCCGGGGACGGATGGTCTTCGGGGGGACCTCGGAATATACGTAGGCGAGCGTCTGCAACTGCACATCAGGGTGTTTTTTCGCCACCACATCGGCAATCTGGTTCACAAAGTGCAGCAGCGAGCCCGAATGGCTCTCCTCGGCGGCGTCCAGGGCGGCGCAGTTGGGGCATTCGCAATACCCGTAGCCGTCGTTCTGGTCAATGGAAAACAGATCGGCCTCCGGGTGTTCCGCAATCCACCGCAACACAGCCTCAGTCGCGATCCGCAGCACGTCCGGATTGGTCAGACAGAGCTGCACGCGGTTGCCTTCCCGTTGCCGCTCGCCGTCCACGAGCGAAAAGTACTCGGGATGTTCGTCAAAGTACGCTTCGGGAGGCACGAGCTGGTTGAACGTGTGAACAAAGGGATAGATAACAAACCGGCCGCCTCTCTCATCGGGAATGGGCACCATAGACGCGTTGATGCGGTTGAACACGGCAAAATCGATGTC
>JAAYAQ010000118.1 GCA_012719295.1 Candidatus Hydrogenedentota bacterium
CGGCGGCCCGGCGGCAGAACGGGCACTCCCCGTCGTAAATGAGCGTCGCTCGACTCATTGTCCGGTTATCCTACGTGGTGCGGCTGCCGCGGCTCAACTTTCCCCCGCGTTCGTGGATTGCATTCACGGCCCGTGATCGTTACCTTCTGGAGACAACACTGCTGGAGAATGGCGTACTCATGCAACTCGAGTTTTCGTGGAATGACGCGCACATGCTGCACACGGCGCTGGAACGGCGCTCGGGGTTGCAGCTCGATCTCACCCTGACCGACAACACCCACAATGTGCTTTCGGTCCGGCCGAACCGCGTCTCCGGGCGCGTCACGGTGCGGCTCCATCACATGTTCCTCGCCGCGGACGCCAGGGTGCTGGACGCCCTGGCGGCGTGGATCAGCCGGCCGAAAGCCCGGCAGGCGGGGGAGGTCCTGGACGCCTTCATCCGGGAAAACCGGCACCGGATCCGGCAGGCGCCGCGCCGGCCCCGGCGTGTCCGGGTGCGGACACGGGGGCAGTGCTTTGACCTGAAGCAGTTGTTTGAGGACGTGAATCAGCGCCATTTCCAGGGGAGCATCGAAGCGGCCATTACGTGGGGGCAGATGCCCACCGTACGGCGGCGCCGATCGATCCGGTTTGGCAGCTACAGCCATGAGTTGAAACTGATACGCATCCATCCGCTCCTGGATCAGCCGTTTGTGCCGCGGTATTTTGTGCGGTACGTCGTGTTTCATGAAATGCTGCACGCCCACCTGGGCATTTCCGAAACCGAGAGCGGCCGCCGCCGAATTCATACGCCTGAATTCCGGGCGCTCGAGGAGGCCTATCCCGACTACGAGCGGGCGTTGGCGTGGCAGGAGAATCGCGACCATCTGGGGCGTCTTCTGCGGTAGGTCCCGCCGCCCGCGGCCCGGCGCAGATCCGGACCCGGACGCGACGGGCGTTGCCGCCCGGCGCTGTCCCATATTTTGTGGTTGAAGCGGCCGCCGGTATACTATGGATAGGGTTCGAGGCGGCTCTGGCTGCTGCGCACGGCCGCGCAGGGCCGGGAGATCGCATCGGACACGCGGCACGCGCCAGACGGGACGCCGCCGTTCCACCGGGCAGCGCCGGGTCTGCGGTACCTCCGCCGGACGCTTGTCTGGCGGAAATGGCAGGAATAGAATGACTTAGCCGGGAATGCCGCGCGCGAGTGGGCGGCCGGTTCGATGCAAAGTGAGAAAGTTGTGACGTTCAGCACGACGGATTGTAACGTGAATGGGTGGCGAGGTGAGTAGCGCTGCGTTCAGGAGTGCTGACTTGCACGCCAACCGGGTACACTGCGTGGACGAGGTCCAGAAGACGGACGAAGAACTCATGGTTGCCCTCCGCGGGGGTGACCGGGAGGCCTTGGCCGAACTGGTGCGGAGGTATCAAAATGATATCTTCCGGTTCTGTCTGCACTATCTTCGGGATTTCGAGCTGGCCCGGGAACTCGCGCAGGAAACCTTCGTTCGGGTCTACGTGGCGCGCCAGCGCTTCGATGAGACCCGGAAGTTCCGTCCGTGGGTGCTTTGCATCGCCCGCAACCTCAGCCTGAACGAGTTGAAGCGCAAGAAGTCCGTGCACATGGAGTCCCTTGAGGAATATGCCAGCGCGGCCCGCGACGACGACGGCGAACTGCACCGCTCGTCGGATGGCATACCCGACCAGGAACTCATGGAGCAGGAGCGTCGCGAGGCGCTGGCACGGTTGCTGGACTTTCTGGACGGGGAATCCCGCGAAATCGTGATTCTGCGGTTTTTCCAGAAAATGTCCGCGCGGGACATCGCTGAGGTGGTCGGCAGCACCGAAGGCGCCGTGCGCACGCGGCTTCATCGCATTTTAAAATCGCTCCGCGAGAAGAGTCTCGTGGTGAAGGATCATCTGTGAGAGATCGTGAGTATGACATAACGCTGGACGCATTGGCCGACAGCCTGGAAGGGAAGCTCTCCGAAGCGCAGGCGGCGGAAGTGCGGGACGCCCTGGCGGCGTCGGCCGAGATCCGGGCCGATTATCTCTGGCTGCAGGGCGTGGCGCACGACCTCGAGGCTATCGGGGCGCAGGTGATCAAAGGCGCGCCGGAGATCGATGTCGTGGATGCCGTTCTGCGCGCCGTGGACAGGGCGGCCGCCTCCGAGAAGACGGTGCATCTGGAAGAGCGGAAACCGGCGCGTCCGTCGTTCGCGCTCTGGGGCGCGGTGGCGCTGGCGGCGGCGGCGGTTGTGGTCATCATGGGGCTGGTGTTCGAGTTCGGCATCTTCGGGCCGTCCGAGCCGTCCGCGCCGGTGGCCTCCCAGGGCCCGGCCCGCCCGCCCGTACCCGACGAGCGGGTGGCGGTGATCCCGCCGGACGAGACGCCCGGTTCGGGACGTCTGGACGACGCGATGGAGCAGCTCGAGCGGGAACTTGCGGAAACGCTGGACACGCCCTCGAAACACGCCGACCGGGGCGGTTTTCTTGCTACAGCCGCGCCGGTGCTCGGCAACGTGACGCAGGACGACGTGGTGGCCTTGCGGCAGGCGGCGGTGTCCGATCCGGACGCGTGGGTGCGGCTGAAACGCATGGCGACGCTCGATGCCGCGACGGCGGCGGAAGTGGTTTCGAATCCCGAAGTTTCGCCGGATGCCATCGTCGGGGCCGCGGCATCGTTGCCCGACGAAGAGGCCCGTCAATGGCTGGTGACCGCGGTGGGGCGGATGGACCAGCAGAAACCCTATGCCGGGCTGGCCCTCGCGACAACCTATATGGCTCAACCGGCGCCAACGGCGGAGCAGCCGGCCTTCGCGCTGTTTGACGGAATGACCGAGAGCGACCTGCGGGCGTTTCTCAGTGAAATGGCGGCCCTCCAGGAGGCGGATCCCGAGAATGCGCTGCTCGACGCGCTGCGGGCGGGGGCCTTGTTGCGCCTGGGCGATACGGACGGGGCGCTCGCCGCGCTCGCCAGCCTCCAGGGCAAAGATCTGGCCACCGCGTATGGGCTGGATGCCGCCCGGTCGCGGCAGCTGGCGCTGGCGGCGGCCGGCATGTCCGAAGAGTCCGCGCGCATGTTGAGCGCGGTGCTGGCCGGGTCGGACCAGTACAATATGCTTTGCGATTTGGCACGCGATCTGTTACAATCCGGACAAGCCCATGAGGCTCAAGGTGATCCGGATACTGCGCGGCAGATTTACGAAGCCACCCAGCGCCTGGGGGAGCAGGTGACCGGAAACGCCGTGCTCAGCGAAGAGTCGCTTGCGGGCATCGACATCCAACGGATGGCGATGGAGGGGTTGGAAGCCCTGTATGCCGGCAGTGACCTCGCGGGTGAGATGGAACGGTTGACGACCTCTGCGCTGGCCCTGGTCAGCCAGATCAACAGCCTGGGGGGAATGCTGGAGTCGTTGGACCAGTTATTCCTTGGCGGAGGAGACAGCAGCTTTTGGAACCAGCTCTCCGAACAAATACTTCAGTTTGGAGATCTGTCCGTTTTTGAAAGTTCGCCATGAAGACGGGATGGGTGTACCGGCGGGATGCAAAAAAGGGGTTCACTTATCGCGCCAAAACATGTAGAATAGGGCCGACGATTCCACCGAAGCGGTGGATTTTGTTGGGGATAAGCCCGGAGATTCTGGGTGGACGCCTAAGTACCGAGGAAGCAGGAAGGAGGTGAAACGCCACATGAAGCACGTCACGATAGTGTCGAAGCCTGCCAAGGCCGAGCAGACCGCATGGGTCGACCTGAAGAACGTTTTTGGGTTTGATCTGGGGTTCGTAGACCTGTCGAGCCCCCTGTCGGGAGACCAGGCTCGCTTGATCCTGAACGAGGTCAACAACGCTCTGACGAAGTAAGTACACGAGCGTGAAGCCCAATCACGGGGTCGTGTGCGAAACAGCGGAAGGAGAGTGGGCGTACGTGGTTTTCACCTTGGTTAGTCCACTCCAAGAGTTTCCGTGAAGCGGCGGCCTGCCGTATGTAAAATGTGCGCGGAACCTGGGCCTTCGGGCCCGGACCCGGCACAACGGCGTGCGGCGGGGAAACGCTCAAGAAAGGGTACGGAGAAATGAAGCATCTGAAGAAGGTCACCAAGCCGTCGAAGGCGGCGATCTGGGAATGGCCGGCGCAAGTCACGGCTGTGAAACAAGCCTGGATCAATGAAGTCAGTGATCCTGCGCCTGAGGCGAATCCTGCGAAGCCCGAATAGGCTCGCGAATCGTACTGAACACTTGTCGAGGCGGGGCGCCAGGCGCCCCGCAGCAGTGAGTCTGGTTTGGTGTGCGCCACGAGGTGCGCAGACTGTGGAGGGAGGTTAAACCCCATGAAGCATATCGCTCGCGTTACGAAAGCGACGCCGGCAAAAGCACAGACGATCGACCTCAAGTCGCTTCTGTTCGAGCCGGGCATCCGTGGTTTCAATGAAATGGCTGACTTTGCCACGTGGAGCGCGAACACCGTCGCGGGTTGGTTCGGTTACACGGTCGCCCCGGCCAAGTCCGGTGCGTGAGTCCCGAAGCGCTTTTTTAAGCTGACTTCGGAAAGCCAGAGTATAGACGGCTTAGCGTCCGCGAGCCGGAACAGAGGTGTAGTGTTCCGGCTCGTGGGCGTTTTTTATCCATGCGGGCGGCGCCATACGCCCGGCGCGGTTCGCTTTTTCCCGCGGGAGCAAATCCCCCCCTCGGTCGTGTTAGGATAGGGAAGCCTGAGCGAGCCGGTGCGGCGCAGCCGGGCCCGGAGAACCAACCATTCGGAGGTAAAACCGTGGAGAATTTCGAATACTTCAATCCCACGCGAATCGTCTTTGGAAAAGGCACGATCGCGAAGGTGGCCGGGCTGGTGCCGAAAGACAGGCCGGTTCTGATGACCTACGGCGGCGGCTCGATCAAGCGCAACGGGGTCTACGAGCAGACCAAGGCGGCGCTCAAGGGGTTTGACGTGAAGGAATTCGGGGGAATTGAGCCCAATCCCCGGTACGAAACGTTGATGCAAGCCGTGGAACTGGGGCGCCGCGAAAACATCGGTTTTCTGCTGTCGGTCGGCGGCGGCTCGGTGCTGGACGGCACAAAGTTCATCGCGGCCGCCATGTGTTTTACGGGCAGCGAGCCGTGGGACATCCTCGCCAAACGCGCGAAGGTCGAAGATGCCGTGCCGCTGGGCGGCATCCTCACGCTTCCCGCCACGGGTTCCGAGTCCAACGGCAACGCGGTGGTCTCCCGCGAGTCGACCCGCGAGAAGCTGGCCTTTTACAGCGAGAAGGTCTATCCGCGGTTCTCGATCCTGGATCCCGAGACCACGTTTACGCTGCCGCCGCGTCAGACCGCCAACGGGGTGGTCGATGCCTTCATCCATGTGATGGAACAATACATGACCTACCCGGTCAACGCCCCGCTTCAGGACCGGCAGGCCGAAGGGATCCTGCTGACGCTCGTGGAGGAAGGCCCGAAAATCATGGCGCAGCCCGACGACTACGCGACCCGGGCCAACATCATGTGGACGGCAACGCAGGCGCTCAACGGCCTGATCTCGTGCGGCGTGCCTCAGGACTGGGCAACCCACGGAATCGGCCATGAGCTGACGGCCCTGTACGGGCTGGATCATGCGCAGACGCTGGCCGTGATCTTTCCCGCCTTGCTTCGGCACCAGCGCCGGCGAAAGGCACAGAAGATCCTGCAATACGCGGCACGAGTCTGGGGCATCACGGATGGCGCCGAAGAACAGCGCATCGACGCGGCCATTGTCAAGACGGAGGAGTTCTTCCGTTCGCTCGGCGTAAAGACGCGCCTCAGTGAATACGGCATCGCTGAGGGCTACAATGAAGTCGCGAAACGGATCGGCGCCCGCGGCAGCGCCCTGGGCGAACACGGCGATATCGGTCCGGCGGAAATCGACGCCATCCTGGCGCTGTGCGCCGCCTAGCACCAGCAACAGTACCGAAGACGCCCGGCGGGGCGGTCACCGAACGTACAAGGGCTTCCCGCCGGGTGTTTCAGGGATACTCGTGCCGTAGACGCATTCAGACTGAAGGCTCAGGCGGATAGGATGCACCCGTTATGTCCACAATCCACGAGAACCGGCCGGGCGCGAGACGTCCGGTCCTGCGAACCATGATTCGATGGTCAATACGGGCCATCCTGGCGCTGATCGCTATCGCGGTGATCGCGTTCGTGCTGGTATTCCGGGACGCGCTGCTCAACCGCTTCGTCCGGTTCCCCGCCGAGGCCAGGGCGTGGCAGGCGCTTCAGGCACAGCGCATCGAGGTCACGCTCGATGATGGGTACACCGACTACCAGGGGGTCTGTCACAGCCACTCCCACATCTCTCACGATTCGCAGGTGCCGTTCGAAGAAATCCAGCGCGTGTTGAAGGAAACCGGGCGCGATTTCATCCTGATGTCCGACCACTGCGTGGACGGGAAGGCCGACTATTCGCTTCAGTGGGACGGCGTGCGCGACGGCATCCTGTTCGTGCCGGGCTACGAGATGCCGGGCGGGTTCATGCCGTGGGGCTTGCCCAGCGACACGGTGCTGCAATGTGGCGAAGAGCCTCCTGCGCTTGCGGCGAGGATCGCGGACGCGGGGGGGCTTCTGTTCTTCGCGCATACGGAGGAAGAACGCCTCTGGGACCTGCCGCAACTCGTGGGCATGGAAATCTACAACATCCACACCGACTTCAAAGACGAGGAGGGGTTCGAGGGACTGCTGCCGGACATCGTCTTCAGTATCCGTAAGTACCCCGACCACGTCCTGCGGTTAATCTTCGACCGCCAGACCGCCATCCTCGCAAACTGGGATCGCCTCAACCGCGAACGCGACATCGTGGGCATCGCCGCCAACGACTGCCATCAGAACAACGGGTTTACCGGGCACTACACCGCCCAGGGCACGCTGCTGCTCGAAGATACCAGCCCCGACACCATCGGCGAATATGAACTGAACTGGTGGAAACGGCTGGGACTCCGCGTGCTCTTTGGCCCGCTCGAACCCGGCCGCGAACTGTTCCGGTTCGAACTTGACCCCTACGAGCGGATGGTCCGCTTTGTGAGCACCCACATCCTGGCGCCCGAACTCTCCAGGGAGACCATCCTGGAGTCCCTTCGAGAGGGACGGGCATTCGTCGCCTTTGACGTACTTGCCGACAGCACCGGCTTCGTGTTTCTCGCGGAGTCGAGCGGCGGTCAAGCGGTGATGGGCGAGCGCCTGCCCCTGGGGCCGGACGTGCATCTGCGGGCCGCCTCGCCCGTTCCGTGCCGGTTCACCGTCGTGCATGACGGCACGGTGACGCACCAGGCCGAGGGCCGCGAACTCGACTGGCCCGTCACACAGCCCGGCAAATACCGCATCGAGGCCGAGGTGGACATCCAGGACGCGTGGATCCCGTGGGTCTACACCAACCCCATCGAGATTCTCTCCGGCACCGTGGCGACGGCGAGACGCCCCTAGCCGTCAGCGATTCCGGGCGCGCGCGTTCCGAAAAACGCCCCGTCCCGCTGGCGAGCCGCGGGTACCCATGCATCACACGCCCTGGCCAACCGCAGCGACCCG
>JAAYAQ010000555.1 GCA_012719295.1 Candidatus Hydrogenedentota bacterium
CTCCACGGTCCCGGCCGGAGGCGGAGCAACGGTTTCTTCGGTTCCGCCGCCCGCGGGCGCCGCGTCTTTCGCGCCGCCGCTGCAGCCGGCCATCACAACCACAAAAACACCCACCAGCAATGTCGCCAACAGTTTCTTCATCGGTCTTCCTTCCTCGTTTGCGTCCTGGAACTCATCTGCACCGGACAGGGTTTTACTCCGGACGTAGTGCCAAATCTTAGCACGGCGTCGCGCATTTTCCAAGTGTTTTCGCGGAATTCGCAGGCGCCCTGGCGCGGAGCGGTCCGTCCGGATGCCGGGCGCGTTGTAACGCCGGCCTCGTGCGGATTGTACTGTAGCCGGCTTCAGTGAACGGTGCGCGAACGCGACGGAACCGGCATTCCCGCCGGGGGCGCGGCCCGAAAAACGCCGTGTCCGGCGGTTTCCCATAGGCCGTTTGGCATTCGAGCGGGGTGTCATGCCCGAATCGTCGGTGGAAGGAGGCGCGCTGACAATTCCGGCCCAGCCCGTGCGGTGACGCGCGACGGACCGGCCTCGTGCACGTCTTGACGGCATGACACTCCCCCGAATGCCCACAGAAAATTCAGGGCTCCCAACGAGGCTCATTCGGCTGCGGCACAGAACACGTCGCGTGAAATTCAACCCAGGCCCACTGCACGCAACCGTGGCCGGGCCGAATGAGCCTCTTGCCTGTTTCAGCGCCACGGAGCGGCGCCGGAATCTTCCCTGCACTGCGCCGCCAGTACGGCGTTGATGCGCTCCGCGATCTCCCGGCAATCGCCGGCGGTATACCACTGATTGAGATTCACGTTGATCATGCGGTCGAACAAGTCGTCGGCCACCGGGCAGTCGCCGCGGGCGTAGCGGATGTTCCCTCCGGCCTCCCGGTACCGCGGGCAATGCAGCGGGCAGCCGGGCCCGTCGGCATTCGACTTGAGCGTCACGCCGAACATGGAATGGTAGATGTGCCAGTCGGGAGGCGCGTTTGGGCCGCGCATGCCCGCGTCCAGCCGGGCCGCCGTCAGTCCGCGCACGATGCGCTCGCCCAGTTCGAAGGTCTCCGGGAAAAACCGCAACGTGTAACCGACTTCCCCGTCCGGATCGTTGAGTTTCTGCGGGGTGATGCCGCGGAAGGTCTTGAGGCGGCGCAGAATGCGCTGTTTCACCGCGTTAAACCGGCGCACGGTGGCGTCGGCCTTGCGGAGTTGCACCACGTCCACCGCCGCTTCGAGTTCCGACATGCGGTAATTGGTGCCGGCGAACAGTTCGTCGGGATAGCGGGGCGGCGCAAAGCGGTCGGGACGCCACAGCCCGCCGCATTCGGCCACGCCGTTGGCGCGTTCCCACAGCCGCTGGGCATTGGTGAGAATCAGGCCGCCTTCACCGCCGCCCACGATCTTGTACGCGGAGATGCTGAAACAGCCCAGGTCGCCGAACGTCCCCACTTTCCGGCCCCGGAAACGGGCCCCGCACGATTGCGCGCAGTCCTCGACCACGCGCAGCTTGTGTGCGCGGGCCACCTTCATGATGGCCGCCATATCCGGGACGCTCCCCATCACGCAGGTCGGCGCGATGGCCACCGTGCGTTTGGTGATCAGCGGGGCGATCCGGGCCGGATCCATGGCGAGCGATGCGTCGACATCGCAGAACACCGGCACGCCGTTGGCCTGGACAACCGCGGCCGCCGTGGCATAGAACCCGATGGCCGGGCAGAGCACCTCTTTGCCCGGGCCCACGCCAACCGCCACAAACGCGCTGTGCAGCGCCCCCGTGCCCGAGTTGACCCCGATGGCATACTTGACGCCGAAGACCTCGCGGGCCGTCCGTTCAAAGGCCTGGACGCTCGTTTCCTTCAGATCGGCGTAATAATTGGCGAGAAACGGTCCCGCGCCCAGATCTTCCTCGGAAAGGGCCTCTCTGATTTTCGCCAGGGTCTTGCTGGACAAACCAAACCGCCGGGCCAGCGACAGGAATTCTTCCACCCCGATCTTGGGTTTTCCTTTGCGTTCGATGGCGCTCACCGCCTTCAGGCTTCCCTGCAGGGCGGCTTGCTGCGCGGCGCGTTCTTTGTGCATGACGGATGACGTCTCCCGGTTGCGATTGTGGCGTTGACGCCGGGTAGAGTGTAGCCGTTCGAGGCGGCGTTTTCCACGTCAGGCCGGTTGCGTTGCGGCCGCGCCGGGCGTACAGTAGAGGAGCATACCTCCCCCCCGGCGACACGCCGTGGATGGGGGAAAGTCAATGCCCTGACATGCGGTTCCTTCTGTACAATATACGCTACGGAACGGGCGCGGGATGGGACTATCACGTCCCGTTTCCGTTCACCGGATACCTGCGCCGCACCCAGACAAACCTGAAGAAGATCGCGGAGTTCCTCAAATCGGAACGTCCCGACATCATCGGTCTGGTCGAGGTGGACAACGGCTCGTACCGTTCCGACAAGACCAATCAGGCTGAGGCCATCGCGCGTGAACTGGGCCAGACCCACGTGTACGAATCGAAGTATTCGCAATCGTCCGTGCTCCACCGCATGCCGGTCCTGCGCGAGCAGGGCAACGCCTTTATCACCAACCAGGCCATCGAAGCGCACCGCCTGCACTATTTCAACGAGGGCGTGAAACGGCTCGTCATCCGGCTGGAATTCGAGACCTTCGAGATCTTTCTGGTCCACCTGTCGCTCATGTACCGCCATCGCCAGTACCAGTTGAGCAGCCTCTACTCGCTGTTTGCCGAGGTGCGCAAACCCAAGATCGTCGCGGGCGATTTCAATGCATTCTGGGGCGACCGCGAACTGGACCTCTTCATGGCCGCCTCGGGACTCCAGAACGCAAATGCGCAGGCCTCGCCCACCTTCCCAAGCCGGAAACCCCGCCGCCAGCTCGATTTCATCCTGCACAGTCCAGCCATTCACATCACCAATTTCCGCATTCCTTCCGTCAAGTACTCGGACCACATGCCGCTGATCTGCGATTTCGAAATCGAGAACGGCGTGGCCTCGCGTTTGAACCGGGATACGTAGTCGCCCCGCATACAGCGCCCTGGGATCGCCGGGCGCCGGCACGGCACGGGGTTGGGTTGCATCCGGATCCGGTGCTCTCGACGCTCATCCGAACGGGGACACGTAGTCACGCCGCGTGCAAACTCAGTCCCGAAGGGACGAAAGAAAATAGCCCCGGGTTTCAACCCGGGGATTCACGTCGCGCCCAGATCGAGTCCCGTAGGGACGACAG
>JAAYAQ010000119.1 GCA_012719295.1 Candidatus Hydrogenedentota bacterium
CATTCGACACCTGCGGTGTCGGCCGGAAATGCATGGCGCGTCCGCCGCGGCGCAACGCGCCGCTGGTCTCCGGGCTAACCTCCCGGCCACTCACATTCGGCTCCTTCGGAGTCGTCCAGTAAACGCGGGCGATCTCGGCGACACGGGCTGCATCCGCGGGGCTGACTACGCCAACGGCGTGCGGGGGCCGTCCACCATGTCCACCATGTCCACCATGTCCACCATGTCCACCATGTCCACCATGTCCACCCCGTCTACTACGTCCATCAGAAGACGAGAATGCCGGCGAGACGCCTGCGCTACAAGAAAACGCATGTGTCCGGTCCGGTTTGCGCGGATACGGAACGAACCCATAGACTGTGCGGGAGGTTTCGTGCGCGCTTATTGCGGAACAGCGGAGAGATACGATGCCGTTATCGGACGTCATGACGGGGATTCTGATGACCCTGGCCGCGGTGTTGGCGGCAGAGGACCCGGTTTGTATTGAACTGAATGGGGCGGTATACGGCGCCCGGGCGGACGAGCGCGGGCCCATTGGGGGCGGATCGGGGTATGTGCCGGCGGTAACTTCGGGCGAGATCACGGCCGATACCCTGGAAACCCTCATTGACGCGCTGGCGAAGGCTGAACCGGGTGAAACCGTGTTTGTGCCCGGCGGCGCGGAGATCGACTTCACCACGTTTGTCTACATCGACAAGTTCGTGCTGGAAATCCCGGGAGGCGTCACACTGGCAAGCGATCGCGGAGTCAACGGGTCGCCGGGCGCGCTCCTTTTCAGCGATGCGCTTGACACATGCCCGTTAATCCGCGTGACTGGCCCCGAAGTGCGCATTTCGGGACTGCGCATCCGCGGGCCCAACAGCAAGCGGTATCTCGACCACCACCGCCGGGCATTTGGCGAAGGCGGGGGCGGGCACAGCTATTACTACAAGTTCCCCGTTCAGGAAGGCATCGCGACGGAGCACGGCGGACTGGAGATAGACAACTGTGAGATTTCGGGGTTCGGCCATGCGGGGGTGTATCTCGATAAAGGGGAGAACCACCGCATCCATCACAATTACATCCATCATTGCCAGTACAACGGGCTGGGATACGGTATCTCTCACGACGAGGCCTCGTCCATCATCGAGCACAACCTGTTTGACTGGAACCGGCACTCGATCGCGGGCACGGGGCGTTCCGGCTGCAGCTACATTGCACGCCATAACGTGGAACTCGGCACGTCGCTGAGCCACTGTTTCGATATGCACGGCGGGCGTGACCGCGAAGACGGCACGGACATTGCCGGCACCCGGATAGCCATCCACAACAACACGTTTCGCGCCCCCCAGACGCCCATCGCAATACGGGGAGTTCCGGAAGAGGTCTGCGAAGTCTACGGAAACTGGTTTTCCAGGCATGCGCCCGGAAAGGCGGTAGACGCCGGCCGGAACACCTCGGTGCGCGACAATGCCTACGGGGCGAATCCGGTCCAGGGGGAGTAGTCCGCCGCGGTCTGCCGGGCGGTCACTTGCCGTGGTCGAACAGGAACTGGGCGATCAATCCCGCGATCGGGGGAAAGAAGAACGTGCTGACAATCCGTGCCAGCGTCAGCCGCCACCCCAGCACGCCCACTTCCATGGGCAAGCGCGCCACGGCCCAGAGCGACCACGCCGTCAGGAAGGCCACCATGGTGCCGGTGCCCGCCCCGGACCGCACCAGCCCGGCCGCAACGGGCAGGCTCACGTAGGGTCCGCCCGGCGCGAGGCCGCCCGCAATCGTGCCGATGACAATCCCCCGCATGCCCGATTCCGCCCCGACCCAGCGCGAGATGGTTTCCGCGGAGACCAGCGTCTGCACCATCCCCGCCACCACAAAGGCGAACAGGAGCAGCGGAAGGACGCTGACGGTCATGCCGAGAGCGGACCTCATGCCTTCGAGATGCTGGCCCTCTCCCCGGGCATACCCGGCAATCAGCAGGACAGCGGCCAAAACCCCCATGACTATCGTCGGTACCAACATGGCGCGTTGTCCTCGTTTGGGACGGTCTGTCATCGGCGTTTCCCCGGTGCCGTGCGGCCCATGCTCACGCCAGTTTCGGCACCTCGAACCCCGCCCGGTATGCCGCGCGCGTGAGCAGCGCGTTGGCTTCGGCATCGTCCCCGAAGGTCTCGGCCCGCGGATCGAAAGTCACGTCGCGTCCGAGGCGGTATGCGATGTTCCCGAGATGGCAGAAAGCGGCGCTGACGTGGCCGTCGATGGGCTTCGCGGGCACGGCGTCGCGGTTGCGCGTGCGGACCGCGTCGCGGAAATTCGCGAGATGCAACAGCACGGCGTCGCCGTTGGGGGGCGGGTTCTCGTCGGGAATTTCCTTGCCGTCGGCGTCGTAACAGATGGCGTCCACGGCATACCCGTTCGCGCCGTAGAACAGGTTGCCGCCTTTCGAACCGCCCTCGTCATTGGAATAGCGGCCGCGGATTTCGCAGGTGAACAGCGTGCCGTCGGCGAAGGTGGCCGTGGTCGTCTGGACATTGGGCGTTTCGGCGCTGTCCGCGTAACCGTAGCGTCCGCCCTGGCTCGCGATGTGGACGGGCAGGCCTTTTCCGAGGGCCCAGTTGGCGATGTCGGTATAGTGCACGCCGTTGTTGCCGAATTCGCCGTTGCCGAAGTGCCAGAACCAGTGCCAGTCATAGTGCACGTATTTTTTCGAGAACGGTTTGTCGGGCGCGGGCCCCTGCCAGAGCGGCCAGTCCAGGGTGCCGGGCGGGGTCTCGTCGGGATGAAACGGCACCGGCGGCCGCGTGCTGTAATGGATCACGCGCGCGGCGTAGAGGTCGCCGATCACGCCGGCCTTGAGCCGTTCCACCAGCCGTTGCCATTGCGGCTCAGAGCGGCGCTGGGTGCCGACCTGGACGATCCGGCCGGTCTGCTCGGCGGCCGCGACCAGCTGGCGCCCTTCCCAGATGGTATGGGACATCGGTTTCTCGACGTAGACGTCTTTCCCGGCCTGGCATCCCCACACTGCCGCGAGCACGTGCCAGTGGTTCGGCGCGGCCACACACACCACGTCGATGTCGCCGGCAGCCAGCAGCTCGCGCAAATCGCGATAGGCCGCCACCGTCTTGTTCGTGTTTTTCTGATACTCGGCCGCACGCGCTTCGAGCACCTCGTGATCGACGTCGCAAATCGCCCCCACTTCAACCCCGTCGACTTTCGAGACGGCCTTCATCAGGTACGTGCCGCGGCTCCGCATGCCGATGATGCCCGCGCGGATGCGTTCGTTCGCGCCGAACACCGTCCCGCGGCCGAACGTCCCCGCAACGAGAACCGCCGATGCCGATGCACCCAGAAACCGCCTGCGTCCGATACGCATATTCGAAGTCCTCCTTGTTCTCACGGCTTACGCGCGTCTTCGCGACAGCGTCAGAATGTCGTCGGCCCGGTCGACGCTGCGCCGGTAATAGACCGCCGTCAATCGTAGCATCTCTTCCGGGGTGAGATCACTGTGGCGGCCGAGACGCGTCACCCGGTCGCGGTAGACGTGATACAAAGCCATGGCCGCTGCCGCCGAGATGTTAAAGCTCTCGGTGAATCCCAGCATGGGAAGGCGCACCCGTTCGTCGGCCGCATCCAGGAGCGTTTTCGACACGCCCTCGTGCTCATTACCGAAGAAGAGCGCGACGGGCGAGTCAAACACCGCATCCGCGATGGGCCGGCCTTCCTGGATGTGCGTAGCCACGATGCGGTACCCCAGCCCGCGCAAATGGGCCACGCACGGCGCGGTGGCGTCCCAGCGCCGGATATCCAGCCATTTGTCGGCCCCCTTGCTGACCCGGTTGGCCTTCCTGAATTTCGCGCCGAGCTCGATCACGTGGGCGGCCTGGCACCCCAGCGCCTCCGCGGAACGCAGCACCGCGTTGATGTTGCCGAAGTCGTACAGGCCTTCGAACACGGGCACAACCGAGTAGGTCCGCCGGGCGACCACGTCGTGGATGCGCTGCTTCCGTTCATCGGTGAGGTGAGGCGCCAGCACGTTCAGGATCTCGGATGCAGTGAACGGGGCGCCGCGCACGACGAACGGTTCGGCGTGCGGGCATCGCGAGCGGTCCGCCATGCATCCTCCTCACCCGAACGGGCGCGGACGCGCCGCGGCGCGAAACGCCGGTGCGCGGCCGTGTCCGTCCACGGCGTCAGTCTCCGTCGAGCACCTCGGCGGCGAGCGCGCGCACGGCTTCGGCCTGTGCGCGCGCGTCAAACAGGGCGACGGCCTCCGGCTCGAAGCCGAGCGCGTCCTTTCCGGGCGCGCTCAAGGCCTGCCGCAGCTCGCGCGCCGCGGCGTGTCGCGCCGCCCACGCGCTCATGCGCATGAGCAGCGAGAGCACCAGCAGTTCCACCGTGACAATGATGGCCAGCACGCTCATCGAATGCACCAGGAACCCGGCAGGCAAGAGCTGCGCGTCGAAATAAGTCACGACGATGTGGTAGCAGGTGTAGGCGAGAAACGCGATGGGCCCGACATCCAGCAGCAGCGCCACGGGCCAGCTTGTCAGCCGGTGGGCATGGGCCACCACGCGCTCGCGGGCGGGTCCCCGCAGGACGTCCGCAACCCGTTTGCCGACCGCGGCCGCGTACGCGCCGTATCCGGAATCGCCTTCGAGTTCATCGAACCCCGCGCGCGCAAAGGCCACCGCCAAACCGCTGCGGTGATTTTCGTACTGCTGCTGGATCGCGTCGGATGCCAGCACAAAATCTTCCTGAAACATGTTGGCGCTCGAGAGCAGCGCGGCGGCCTGGCGGCCCGTGCGCGTCTTGCGCGCGCCCGGAAGCCATCCGGCCAGGCGCACGGGCAGCGAGCGCACCGCGTCGAACAGCCGGTACAGCGTCAACACGATGCCCAGCGCCCGCACATCGATCTCCCGGCTGAGGGCGTATGCCCACAAATGCCGCTCGGCGAAAAGGCGGTTGCGCACGATGCCCGCGGTATCCCGGGCCAGCGCCTGGCGGGATTCGCGGAGCGATTCTTCCAGCGCGGCGAGTTCCGGCGCCCGCGCGCCGACCCGGTCCCGGAGATCGCGGACGGTCTTGGTGAGCAGACCGATGGTATTGCTGCGTTTGATGCGCCGGGCCCGCTCGCGCGTCAATTCCTCGCGGAGAAACGCCTCGAACGCGGGCCAGTCGAATTCGCCGTCGCCGGAACCGGCCCCCTGAAGCCGGCGATCGAGGGTCGCGCGCGCGTTCAGCCGGAAATAGCCTTCGATGGCGAACCCCTGCCCGGCCAGATGGTTCAGCCAATGCTCCCGGACGCTCTGGGTCTCCGCGCGCGCCTTGGTTTCGACGCAGGCCATGGTGCGTTCGCCCTGCAACGGCCGCAACAGCGACCACGTGGCCTCATCGAGGTACTTTTCGGGGCTGCCGCAGATCAGGATGAGGTCGCACGCCGCCAGCACCTTCTGGACCGTCTCGCGGTGTTCCTTGATCACCGTGTCCGAATCGGGGGTGTCGATGATCACCAGGTGTTCCAGCGCCGAGCCGGACACCATGCGCCAATCGCCCGCCTCGAACCGCGCGCCGGGAGGATGGTACACCGTCGGCGTGGCCGTGCACGGGCGGAATTCCGACGTCTGCGCGAGCTGATCGCCCGCAATGGCATTGAGCAGCGTGGATTTGCCCACGCCGGACCCGCCTACCAGCGCCACCACGAGCAGTTCGTCGAGCCGCGTTTCGCGTTCGCGCAATTCGGCCACGCGCGCCTGCAGGCGCGGCGCTTCTTCGCGCAACGGACGCCACGGCCCGGCATATTCGGCCAGGCGCCGCAGCTTCCTCACTATGGTTGCAAGGCTTTCAGGCACAACCCGGTTCCTTTCCGCAATTCCTCGACCGCGCCGCCCTCGAGCACCGCAAGCATGCCATCCAGCCCGGCCAGCAGGGGCGCGGCCACGTGCTCGAGCAGGGCCTCCGCCAGGTGCCGCTGCTGTTCCTCGCGCCACGGCGACAGAAAATCGAACATGGCGTCGCCGAATTGGTATTCAATCACCCGCGCCACAAACTGTTCCGCGAGCGGGCCCGCAAGCACCATCGCCTCCGGCACCCCCACGCCGCCCGTGTAGATCGACATGGGCGCCGCGATCGCCGCCGGCATCACCGCGAGGATGGTGTCCAGCGCCTCCAGCGCATGGCGCCGCCCGGCGTGGTCGTTCCACCACGTTTCGAGGGTCCGTTGCGCGTGCTTTCGAAACTCCTCCGACAGGTCTTCGGAACGGAGCACCGTCTGGACGACGCGTCCGGCCGCGGTTTCGGGCGCCAGCCGCCGCGCGCCTTCCTGAAGCAGGTGCGCCGCGGGTTCGCGCAGGTTGCCGCTCGACTGAATGTAGCCCGCGGCGAGGTCGCGCGTGATCTGTTCGATGGCCTGCCGGTGCGCCGCGCAGATCTCCTCGTTCGACGGGCCCTGGTCCGGCGATTCCAGGGCCGTCCGGCGAAACACCGCGCGCGAAATGCTCCGGCCCACGGCCGCCGTGCTCCGCGCGATGGTGGCGCTCGCCTTGCCGATCGCCCGGCGGAGCGGACCGCGCCGCGTCTGCACAAACTCATGAAACAGCCCGCCGACCGCCGCGCCCGGAACCGGATCGTATTGCTGCGACGCGCGGACCGCGCGGTTGTGGTACTCGTCGTGGACGGACGCCAGCACCCCCGCCACCTGGTCGACCTCGTTCAGAAACGATTCCGCCCGCGCGCACAGGTGCCGCACCGACGACTCGAATACCCGGCGTTTGACGGCATGGACGTCCAGGCCGAGAAGGTAGCTCATCAGATCCGTCGCGCCGTCAAGCGACTGGATGGGCTCCCCGTACCCCTGCGCGAGCGTGAAGTTGTGCGGCACGACGAACGCCGGCCCGGTGCAACCCACGTCCCTCCGGAATTCCTCGAGCTGGTGGCGCGCCGTCGCGAACCCCTCCGCGATATCGGCCTTGTTCATGAGGGGAATGACCACGCGCCCCGACCGCAACGCTTCGCGGAAGAACGCCACGACGCGCTCGTCGCGGTACTTTTCCCCTGTCACCACGGCCACGACCACATCCCCCGCCGCGCGGAGGTGGTCCGCCAGGGCCCAATGCTGCTTCTCGATGGAATCGACGTCGGGCGTATCCAGCAGCACCAGGCGGTCGGGCAGGTCCGGGTTCGCCACGACAAACAGCCGGTCGGCCGGCGTCTCGCGCGTCAGCAGGGCATCGGGCTCGTCCAGCCGCGCCGGGGCGAATTCGGGGACGAGTTTGCCCTCCAGGCACTGGCGGGCGCGCTCCGGGCTTCCCGAAAGCAGGGGCCGGCACGTCGCCGCGGCGGTCGAACGGACCGGGCTCACTTCACGCCCCTGCAACAGGTTGAACACGGTGGATTTGCCCGTATTCGTGCCGCCCGCGATGGCGGCGATCAGGCAGCCCCGGCCCGACAGGTGAGGCGCCAGCTTGTAACGCAGCAGATTGACCCAGTCGCTCGTGCCGCCAAATAGCGCTTCCGTAAGGACCGGGTCGGGCCGCAGCGCATTCTCGAGCGCCGCCAAACCGCGTTCGCAGGCCGCCAGTCCGGCCCCGAGGGATTCGCGGAAATCTGTATCCTGCGTCTTCATATCCGCCTAAGTGTACCTGCACGGCGCCCGGTTACCAAACCGGCGCCTTGCCGCGAGCGGTGCGAGGGCCTGTTGTGGCCGCCGCGGCGGGAATATGATCATCTCTCCGGGCGGACAGCCATTGGACGGCCAGACGGATACCGTAAGAAACCCCCGTCCCGGACGACATAAGCAGCAGGATGCCATGAGGAAGGCCAACCTCGAATACGACAGCGATGCGTCTCTGGTCCGGCGCTGGCTCTCGGGCGACGGCAACGCGGCCGCGGCCGTCGTCGAACGCTATACCGACGCCCTGGGCGCTATCGCGTACGGCGTGGTGCGCAACCGGGCCCTCGCGGAGGACGCGGTCCAGGAGACCTTTGCCCGCGCCGCGCGAACGCTCGGACAGTTGAAGGACACCGCACGGCTGGGTCCGTGGCTGGTGGGCATCGTGCGGCACGTGGCCGTCGACCTGGTGCGGCGGCGCATGCGCGAAACCCCGCTCGGTGAACATGACGTTACGTCCGGCGGCAATCCCGGCCGCGACGCCATGCGCAACGAGGCGGCCGGGGCCCTGCGCGAGGCCATGGCGGCCTTGCCCGAGGATCAGCGCGACATCATCGCCATGAAATACGTGGCAGGAATGTCGTACGCGGCCATCGCCGGCGTGTTGGGCATCACCCCCGACGCGGTGAGCCAGAAACTGTGGCGCGTCCGCCAGAAACTGCAGAACGAACTGCTGGAGTTCCGTCCATGAATGCGAAGGATTCGGAACGCTTGTCGCGATATCTCGACGGTGAACTGACCCCGAGCGAGATGCGGGAGGTGGAGGCGTTGCTCGCGACGTCCCCCGAAGCCCGCGAGGAGTATACGGTCATGAAGCAGATTCACGAGACCACGCTCGATCTATTGCCGGAAACCCGATTTGACCGTCCCCGCATCGCCGTGCCGCGCAGGCGGCCCCTGTTCCGCCTGGCTGTAGCGGCGGCCGTCGCGGTGCTGTTCGGCGGCGTCGTGTTTGGCGCCGTGCAGGTGTATGAGGCCTACTTCGCGGAATCCACGAGTTCGTCGGCGCCCGAGTCGCCGCCCCCGGTCTCACGGGAACCCGTCGCGCCGGGGGCCCTCGCCGAAGACCGGACGCCACCAGCACAGGAACCGCCCCTGTTGACGGCGGCAGCCGAGGCGCCCGAAACGCCGGCGGCAGGCGCGCCATCTATCGACGAACTCTCCCCGCCGCCCCTGAAAGGCGTGGTGACCGACATCTCGGGCAAC
>JAAYAQ010000017.1 GCA_012719295.1 Candidatus Hydrogenedentota bacterium
CGCTGTCGCCGGCCAGCGCATTGGGCCGCACGCTGCCGCACTACGAGGTGCGCCCGCAGCAGGCGAGGATGATGGCGCTGGTGGCGCAGGCCTTCAACGAACAGGGCATCGCCGTCATCGAAGCGCCTACGGGCGTGGGGAAGACCATCGCCTACCTGCTCCCGGCGGCGCAATGGGCCATCCGCAACCGGGAGCGTCTGGTCATCTCGACCCGCACCATCAACCTGCAAGAACAGATCATGCAGAAAGACATCCCCGACATCGCGGCGTGCCTCGACAAGCCCGTAAAGGCCGTCCTGGTCAAGGGGCGAAACAACTACCTCTGCCCCCGGCGCCTGGAACGCGCCCTGGCGGAGGCCACCCTGTTTGAGGACGAGGAGGGACAGGAGCAGCTCAAGGCCATCGCCGAATGGGCCCGGAAAACCGAAGACGGCACCCTGTCGGACCTGCCGTTCGTGCCCGGCTACGAGCTCTGGGACCAGGTGTGCTCGGAAGCCGACACGTGCCAGTTCACCAACTGCCCCAATCAGAAGAACTGTTTTATTGGCAAGGCGCGCCGCGAGATCGCCAAGGCGGACCTGATCGTCGTGAATCATCACATGCTCTTCGCCGACCTGGCCATCAAGAAGGAGGTCGGCAATTTCTCGTCGCTGGCTGTCCTGCCGGCGTACCGCCGCGTAATCTTCGACGAAGCCCACAACATCGAGGACTCGGCCACCGAGTATTTCGGCGCGGACGCCACGCGTCTCGGCGCCCTGCGCCTGCTCGGACGCTTCGTCCGCACGGAGCGGGGCCGGGAACGCGGGCTCATCCCGTTCCTGAAGGTAAAGCTGGTGAAGCACACCGCCACCGTGTCCATGGTCCAGCTCGAGGGGGCCATGAACGTCATAGACGACGGCCTGCTGCCCAGCCTCGCCGCGGCCCGGGAAGCGCTCACGGCGGCGTTCGATGCGTTGCGGGCGCTGGCCGCGGAGAAGTGCGGCCAGATCGGGCGCGACATCAAGTGGCGCCTGACCGGCGAAACCCTCGAAGATCCCCAGTTGCGCGAAATCCACACCACGTACGTATTGCCCGCCACCGAGGAGCTTCGCGGTTGCGCCCAGCATTGCACCCAGCTCCACAAAGAACTGCTCAACCTGGACGTGCAGGAAGAACAGGGGGAATCCCCGATTGCTGCCGAGGTCCTGCAGCTCGCCGGGTACCGCGACCGGCTGACGCGCCTCGCGAACGTCCTGGCGGAGGGCACCAGCAACGAACTCCACCCCAACACCGTGCGCTGGATCGAAATTGACGCGCGAAACGACCGGATCGTCCGCGTGGCGCGCTGTCCCCTGCACGTGGGGCCGGAGCTCTCCGAATGGGTCTACGGCAACCTGAAAAGCGTCGTCATGACCTCGGCCACCCTGACCGTCGACCACACGTTTGACTACCTCTTCGGCAGAATCGGCCTGGACACCGTCAAATCGCGGGAAATTGCCTCGGAAGCCCTCGATTCGCCGTTCGACTACGCCTCGCAGGCGATGCTGGGCATCCCCACCGACATCCCCACGCCCGACTCGAAAGACTTTCTGCCCCAGGTGGTGGACTATGTGCGCGCCATCCTCGAGATCACCCGCGGGCACGCGTTTGTCCTGTTCACCTCGTTTTACTCCCTGGATTACGTGTTCCGGCGGCTCCACGACGACCTGGCCGCCCGGGGCATCACGCCGCTGAAACAGGGCAGCGCCGCCCGCACCCATCTTATCGAACGCTTCCGCAGCGACGCCTCCAGCGTCTTGTTCGGCACGGACAGTTTCTGGGAGGGCGTGGACGTTGCGGGCGACGCTTTACAGTGTGTTATACTGCCAAAACTGCCGTTTCGGGTGCCCACGGAGCCCATTTTCGAGGCCCGCGCCGAGGCCATCGAAGCGGCGGGCGGCAGTTCATTTATGGAGTATACGGTGCCGCAGGCCGTGGTGAAGTTCCGCCAGGGGTTCGGACGCCTCATCCGGCGGAAAACCGACCGGGGCGCTGTGGTCATCCTGGACCGCCGTATCCTGACAAAGCATTATGGAAAGGTCTTTCTGCGGTCTCTGCCGGACCTGCACCGGGTCAAGGGGCCACGGGAAGTCCTGTTGCCGTCACTCGAAACATTCTTCGGGGAACGCAGGGGAGAAACATGAACCTCGATATTCGCATCGACGTGTCACGGGCCCGGGGCGCCGCGGTCGGCCGTGAGCACGGGATTACCCGCGCCGAACTCGAACACCTCCAGCCGCGGGTGTCCGACGCGCACGCCATCCTCCAGCGCGAGCGCGCCGAAGGCGCATACGGGTTCTGGGACCTCTACAAACAGTCCGGCGTCTTCAACGATGTCAAAGCCGCCGCGGCCCGGTTCGCCCAGAAAGGGTACGACAATTTTGTCGTACTGGGCATTGGCGGCTCCTCCCTCGGCACGATCGCGCTCGGCGCCGCCCTGCTCTCGCCGTACCACAACCTGCTGAGCAAGCGCGCCCGGAAGGGCGTACCGCGCCTGTTCGTCATGGACAACATCGATCCCACGGTGTTTCGCGAGATGATGCGCATCTGCCCGCCGAAGAAGACGCTCTACAACGTCATCTCGAAGTCGGGCGGCACGGCCGAAACCATGAGCCAGCTCATGATCGTCGTTGATGCGATCGAGAAGAAGCTCGGGCGCGACGCCATGAAAGACCACGTGGTGGTCACGACGAACCCGCGCCGTCCCGATGCCCCGCCCAGCCTGCTGCACCCCGTGGCGGACGAATACGGCCTCACGGAGTTCGCCGTGCCCCTCAATGTCGGCGGGCGCTTCTCCGTCTTTTCGCCCGTGGGCATGTTTCCCGCCGCCATGCTCGGCATGGACCTCGACGCCATGAGGGACGGGTGCGCCGCGATGGACCGGCGCTGCGCGGACGCCGACCTTAAATCCAATCCCGCCTACCTCCGGGCCGCGATCCAGTATCTGGCCGACGTGAACAAGGGCAAAACCATCTCCGTCATGCTGGCGTACGCCAACGGGCTCTACAGCATCGCGGACTGGTACCGCCAGTTGTGGGCCGAAAGCCTCGGCAAACGCTACAGCCTCGACGGGAAGGAGGTCTTCGCCGGGCAGACACCCGTCAAGGCGCTCGGGGCAACAGACCAGCATTCGCAGATCCAGTTGTACCGCGAGGGCCCGAACGACAAGCTGATCAATACCCTTGAGACCCGGAAATTCGCCCGGACCCTCCGGATTCCCCCGACCCTGACGTCCATCGCCCAGTTGGGGTACCTGCGCGGCGCCAGCATGAACAAACTCATGGCGGCCGAGCTTCACGGCACGATTGACGCGCTTAAACTGAGCCAGCGCCCGGTCTCGCGCATCATCTTGCCCCAGATTAACGCGCACACGATCGCCCAGGTGCTCTACCTGCTCGAGGTGGAAACCGCCATGGCCGGCCGCCTCTACAACGTCAACACGTTCGACCAGCCCGGCGTCGAGGAGGGCAAGAAAATCGCCCGGAAACTCATGGGAGGAGAAGGGTGAAAGAAACCCCTCCGCAGTTCTCCGCCTATGGCGATACCGGCGATCTCATTGGCGCGCGCAGGACGCGCTGGTCGTTCCGGTGCTGCGTCGTCGCGTGCGTGATGCTCATGACCGTCCTGTGGATTTCCGAGTATTTCATCGGCTACGAGCGCGCCGAGAACCTCTATTTGAGCGCCCTCACCAAACACAAGGAATCCGCCCGCCCGCTCCTGCGGCAGGCCGTCCTGCGCGACAAGGCGGCCAGCGAAGCGCCGAATCCCCGCTACGTTCAGGCCCTGGCCGAACGTGAACTCGAGGACGAGGTGCTCCCTACCTACAAGCAGGCCTTCGAACTGGATCCGGGAAACGCCACGCTCGCCCTGCGATACGGCTGCCGGCTGTTCATGGCGGGGCAATTCGAGCAGGCCCGCGACCGGTTCCGTGACGCCGCCCAGTATGCCCCGGACAACGCCCTGCCGCGATACCTCGAGGCCACCACCATCCCGTGGACCCTCCACGAAGAGCCCAACATTCTCCGGGAATCCCTCAAACTTTTCGCTCAAGCCAACAGCAGCGGCAAGCAGATCGCCTTGCCCCGTCCCCTCTGGCACCCCAAACTGCCGCCGCAGGGCCGGCAGTATGCCCAGCTGCGCCGCGAAGCCGTCGAGGAATGCGTCGCGCCCATCGCCCAGTACCGCGACTACATCATGGGCGTCGCCGCGCGGCAGATTAAGGAAAAACATACCCAGTACTGGGATTCCTGGCTGCAGACCCTGGAGCGGGCCGGGGACAAGCTGGCCCGCAGCGCGCTCCTCACCGACTCCGAGGGCGATTCGGGCGCGGGCAGCGCCTCGCAGGCCATGGTGGGGCTCGACCTCCAGTTGCGGGCGGTGCGGCTGCGCCAGCAAATCCTGGAAACCGAAGCCGGGCCGTCCGACGACGCCTTGAACCAGCGGGAACAGGAACTGGAGAACGCGCTCGCGTCACTGCGGGAGTTTGAGAACGCGCGGCAGCCCATCATCGAACGGGACTCCAACGCCCGGGAATTCGCCTGCCTCACCGCGCCGTTTTTCGCCATTCTCGCATTGGGCGCTTTTTGCGGCATCGCCGCCGTGACCGCGCGCCTGTTCGGCGCGACCCGGAACGACTGGACCATTCCCCACGGCCGAAAGGGCATCGTGATCATGGCGGTGTGCGCCCTGGTGCTCGGCGCGTTCCTCGCGTGCGCGCCCGTCGTCCAGCAGGCGACCGCCCATGATGCTGTGCCCGTGCTGCGCATGCTCTGGACGGTTCTCCTGGCGGCGACGGCC
>JAAYAQ010000120.1 GCA_012719295.1 Candidatus Hydrogenedentota bacterium
CGCGCGACGAGGCAAATGGCAGCGCGTCCGGGATGATCTTCCTTTGTGTCTTGGTGTCTTTGTGTGAGGCCGTATCCATCGCATCGTATTTCACACCAAGCCACAAAGACACAAAGATTGTTGTGATGCCGGGCTTCCGCTTCGCCTTGTAGGGGCAGCCCCCTGTGGCTGCCCATCCGGTTCGAACGGGGACACGTAGTCGCGCCGGGGCGGCGCTTGGAACATGTCCCCGTTCTGGTCCGGCGTGTTCAAACGCAGGGCCCGCGGTATGTGACACGGGGACCGATTTGTGGTAGTCTTAGTAACTGACTGTTTAGTTACTAAAAGGAGCGGGCCATGGCCAGATGGCAACGGCGGCCGGAAGAACGGCCCCGCCAGATTCTCGGTGCAGCGCTGGATGTGTTTGCTGAAAAAGGGTTTGCGCGAGCGACAATGGATGAGATTGCGGAGGCGGCGGGAATCACCAAGGGCACGATCTACCTCTATTTCAAAAGCAAGAAGGACCTCCTGCTTGAAGTGATCCGTGCGGAAATGGAGGGGTTCATGGCCTTGTTACCTCCTCCGAACGCGGCCGCGCCCGCGGACCTCGAAGCCCATGCCCGTATGCTGGGCCGTGCGTTTCTGGGCGCGTTGATGGCGCCGGCGGCGACGAAGACGCTCCAGGTCATCCTGTCGGAATTGCGCCATCTCCCCGAGCTGAAGCGGTTGTATCAGGAAGAGGCGCTTCCCCGGGCGAATGCGCAGGTGGCGGGGTTTCTCACGGCGCAGATGGACCGCGGGGCCATTCGCGCACTGGATCCCTCCATCGCGACGCGGTGTCTCTTTGGCATGTTCTTCATCTTCGTGCTCACCCAGGAGTTGTTTGGCGCGAGCCGTGTCACGCCCATGGCGCCGGAGAAGGTGGTGGACACGGTTTTGGACATTTTTTTCCATGGAATTCTGACGAAAGGCCCGATGCCATGAAACGCGCGTTTCCCTTACTGCTGTTGCTCACGGCCGGTTGCTTCAATAGCGAAGACGGCGTGCTGCGGGTTGCCGGTCTGCTGGAAGGCATCGACGTGAAGGCTGGCACCCTGGTGGGCGGGCGGGTTGTGAACGTCCATGTCGCGGAAGGGGACCGGGTGGACCAGGACGCGCTATTGCTGGATCTGGACCCGAAAGACACGGCGCCGATGGTGGCGGCGGCCGCGGCCAGGCTGAGCCAGGCCGAGGCAGTCCTGGCGAAACTGGAGGCGGGCGCGCGCCCGGAACAGATCCAGCAGGCCGAGGCGGCGGCGGAACAGGCCCGCCTGCAATACACCATGGCGCTGGACGGGGCGCGGTCGCAGGAGATCGACGCGGCACGCGCCGCGGCCGAGGCGGCCCGCGCGCAGCGCGATGACGCCCAGCAGGCGTTTGAACGGGCCCAGCGCCTGTTCGAGACCGGCGCCGCATCGGAAATGGCCCGTGACCAGGCGAAGAACGCCTTGAATGGCGCCCAGGCCCACTACACGGCGGCGCTGGAGAAACTCGACCTGGTCGCGGAAGGCTCGCGCGTCGAGGAAGTGGCCATGGCGAAAGCCGCGCACGATCAGGCCACGGCCATGCTCGAGGAATTGCGGAACGGCGCGCGCGCGGAAGACATCGAAGCGGCCCGCGCAGCCCGCGACGCCGCGAAGGCCGACCTCGAGCTGGCGCAAAACCGCCTTCAGGAGATGTCCGTGCGCGCGCCGATGGCGGGCATTGTCGAGACCATAGACGTCGAACCGGGCGACCTGGTGGCGCCGGGCCCGATCGTGCGCCTCATCGACCCCGACGAACTCGAAGTGGTCATTTATGTCAGCGCGCCGATGCTCTCCCGGATTCGCATGGGGCAGCGCATTCCGCTGTCGCCCGACGGGGACGGCGCCGTGTACGAGGGCGAGGTCATCTTCGTATCGAACCAGGGCGAGTTCATGCCGCGGAACCTCCAGACGGAGGAGTCCCGCGCGCGCCAGATGTTCGGCATCCGGCTGCGCGTGCCGTCGTACGACGGCGCACTGAAAGCGGGCATGACCGTGACGGCCCATATCCCCCTCAACGGCGCGGCGCCCCAATGAAAACCGCCATTCGCACCGAAAACCTGACTCGCCGCTTCGGCAGTTTTACCGCCGTGGACGGCGTGAACCTCGAGATCGAGGAAGGCGACATTTTCGGCTTTCTCGGCCCGAACGGGTCGGGCAAATCGACGGTCATCCGCATGCTGTGCGGCCTGCTGTTGCCGACCGAGGGCAGCGCCGAGGTGCTGGGGAACGACGTGGTCCGCGACAGCGAGGCCGTCAAAACCAGCATCGGCTACATGTCGCAACAGTTCAGCCTCTATCCGGACCTGACCGTGATGGAGAACCTGACGTTCTATGCGCGGATCTACGGCATTCCGCGCCGCAACCGGCGGGCGCGTATTGAGGAAGTGATCGCCGGCGCGGGCATCCAGGACTACCGCAAGCGCCTCGCGGGCCAGCTGTCGGGCGGGTGGAAACAGCGTCTGGCCCTGGCGTGTGCGCTGGTGCACCGTCCGCGGCTGATGTTTCTCGACGAACCCACGGCGGGCATCGATCCGGTCGCCCGGCGCGAACTCTGGAACCTCCTCTTCGACCTGTCCGGCCAGGGGGTGACCTTCTTCGTCACCACGCACTACATGGACGAAGCCGAACGCTGCAGCCATGTCGGCTACATCTACTTTTCGAAACTGATCGTCTGCGGGACGCCCAACGAATTGAAACAGCTCGACGAAATCTCGCCGCCGGGCACGGCCCGGCTCGAGGTCCGGTGCCCGCGGCTGCCGTCGGCCATGCGGATCCTCGCCGAAAAACCGTACGTGGACGACGTGACCATCTTCGCCGACTCGCTGCATGTGCTTGCCGAGCAAGGCAGCGAACACCGGATCTCCGCCGACCTCGAAGCCGCCGGTTACCCGCAGACCCAGGTGATTCCGATCCCGCCGACGCTCGAGGACGTGTTCGTGACGTTGACTCAGCGCAGGAAGGCCGTGTGACATGTTCAAAGGGCTCACCTCCATCATGTACAAAGAGACCTTCCACATCCTGCGCGATTTCCGCACGCTGTTTCTGATGCTGCTCCTGCCGGTCATGGACCTGGCGATCTTCGGCTACGCGATCGACCTGGAAGTGCGCAATATCGCCACGGTGGTCTACAACCTCGACGGGCGCCAGCAGAGCCGCGAGCTGCTCGACATGTTTGTCAATTCCGGGTATTTTTCGTTCGAAGACGTCGTGCTGACCGATGCCGAACTCGAGCGGGCCATCGTGCGCGGCGAGGCCAAGGTCGGCATCAAAATCCCGCCCGACTACAGCGACCGCCTGCTGCGCGGGGAAAGCGCCCAGGTTCAGGTGCTCCTCGACGGAAGCGATTCCACGGTGGCCATGCAGGCCCTGCAGGTCGTCAATGCCATCGCCCTGCGCAAATCCATCGACATCATTTCCGAAAGCGCGGGCTTGCCCGGCGCCTTCCCCATCGACGCGCGGCCCCGGGTGTTGTTCAATCCCGACATGAAAACCCCGTACTTCATGGTGCCGGGCCTGGTCGGCATGATCATGCAGTCCGTGACCATGCTGCTGACCGCCTTCGCCGTAGTACGCGAGAAAGAGACCGGCACCCTCGAACAGCTCATGGTAACGCCCGTGTCCCGGCTGGGGTTGATGCTCGGCAAGCTGCTCCCGTACGCCGTGGTCGGCTTCATCGAGATGGTGTTCGCCCTGGCGTTGATGCGCGTGCTGTTCCGCGTGCCCATCGCCGGAAACGTGGTCCTGCTGGGGATGTTCGGGATGGTTTTCGTGCTCACGACGCTGGGCATGGGCCTGCTCATCTCCACCATGGCGCAAAACCACATGCAGGCCGTCCAACTGGCCCTCCTGCTCATGCTGCCCTCGATCCTCATGTCGGGGTTCATGTTCCCCATCGAGTCCATGCCCAAACCGCTGTATGCAGTCGCTCACCTCATCCCCGCGACGTATTGGATCCGGATTCTGCGCGGGGTCATTCTGCGTTCGGCGGGCTTCGCCGATCTGTGGGACCAGGGCGTGTGGATGGTGGTTATCGGGGTGGTTGTGCTGGCCGTGGCCGCCTCCCGGTTCCGCAAGACCCTGGCCTGAGGCGGTCCCCATCGTTCTTCAACCCCCTTCGGGGGTCGGGTCGTTGGGGTGCGGGTGATCCCGGGGTGCGCCCGGGGCAACGCAAATTGGACCCCGTTCCGGGGTCCCCGGAATACCATGTTTATCGTGTGCGCGCCGCTCGGGGTCGGAACCGAACGGGGACATGACCGTTCATCTATCGGACGGCATCTTCGACTCTGCCGTCCCTACGGGACTTGGGGTTTTTGGGGTTGCGCAGCCCCCGGGTTGAAACCCGGGGCTATTTTCTTGCGTCCCTGACGGGACTTACTCTGGTCGCGCCGCTGATCTCCGGGCTAACCCCCGGGCTGTTCTCGGTCGCCCCTTCGGGTCTGCAAGGTCGGGGCACAATATTGCCGCATTCGGGATTGCCCATTCGCCTCCCCATGTAGGGGCAGCCCCCCGTGGCTGCCCATCCGGTTCGAACGGGGACACGGAGTCGCGCCGGGGCGGCGCTTGGAACATGTCCCCGTTCTTGTCTTCAAACGCTGAGATCTCTGAGCGCTCTGTGGCTAATCTCTTCCTGATTCGCGCGAGAGGCGTGAAGACCGCATTCCGTTTCGGACGACACGGCTATGACGTGCCGCGTCCCGCTATTCGTCCTCCTGCACGGGCTGGGGCGCCTGGAACGGCTGCGGAGCGGGCGTGGCGGAGGGCGCCGGCGCAGCGGGGGCGGCGGGCGCAGCTGCCCCGGCGGCCGCACGAGCCCGTTCCGCGGCCTGCCGCTGTTCTTCCAGCTGCCGGCGACGCTCCTGGTCTTCTTTCCATTTTTCCTTTTCAGCATCGACCTGCTCGAGCTTGGTCTTGGCGAGCGCGATGCTCTCGTCGCGGGAGGCCACCTGGGCGGAGGATTGGCTGTCGGGGATGTACTTGAGGACCGCCTGGGCGCTCTGGAAGATGCGTTTGGCCGCTTCGAAATCCTCTTCCTTGGTGGCCTCTTCCACCTTGCGATCACCCTCTTCGATGAGGCTCTGGCCCTGCTGGATGATCTCGGTGATGGCCTTGCGTATGTTGCCCGTGGCGTCCTTCTTTCCAGCCTCGGCCTGCTCGCGCTGGGCCTTGAACTCGCTGCTGACGTTGTCGAACAGCGCCATGGCCTTCTGGTACACGTTCAGGGCGTCGCCGTATTTTTGCTGGGCCATCAGGGTGTTGGCCTCGGCCAGGGCGGTTTCCCCGGCGGAGACGATTTCACGGTCGGTCTGCTCGCGCTCGTCGCGCCGCTTCTGCTCGACCCGGGTCTCCTGGATGGAGCGGGCGGCGGTTTCGTTGCCGCGGTCAATTTCCATGGCCCGCTCGAAGAACACCAGGGCCTGTTGCAGCGCGTTGGACGGGGCATCCGGATTGGAGGCCGAAGCGGCGAGTTCCTTGCCCTTTTCGATGTAGTAATTGGCGATTTTGCGCACGATTCGGGGACGGTCCGCGCCGCGCGATTCCAGGGCCAGCTTCCATTCGTTGACGGCCCGGTCCTTGTCGCCGAACTCGTAATACATGTCGCCGATCTGTTCATAGGCCGAATAGATGCCTTTGTTGACCTTGGCAAAGTGGCTGTAAATCGCGTCGGCCGCTTTGGCGTTTTTCTTCTCTTTGAGCAGGTACTCGATATTGTCGACAAAGAACCACGTCAGGGTTTCGTCGGACGGTTTCAGGTAGCCCAGGTCCTGTTCGGTCTGCATGATGGTATAGGTGATGTCGCTGACGCCCTGGACAGCGGCGTTGAAGGCGTTCTGGGCGCCGCCGTTGCGCAGGTACCCTTCATACGCGTCCCCGCGGGAGTAATCCGTCTGGATCATGAGGGCGGCATCGGCCATGTAGCGGCGGCTGGCGGCGAGGTAGGGCCGAAGCTCGCGTATTACCAGGGGCTTCTCCCGCAGCGGAACGTAGGTGAAGTTGTCGAGATGTTCGTCGATCTCCGTGTTGACCTGGGCGGCGAGTTTGCGGCCGTCGAGCGATGTGTCCCACATGTACGGCAGGTACAGGTCGGAGATCAGCGAGGACAGCACGCCAATGCGGTAGGCGAAATAGCTGCCGGTCGCGGAATTGCGCACGTAGTTCAGCAGCTGCATCTCGGCCTCTATCCGGTGCGTGGCCCGGGTTTCGCTGTTCAGTCCCACGGCATCGCGCAGCGCCGACGGGCCCGCCAGCGCGCCCTTGATGACGTCTTCCTCGTAGTTGGCGCTGGTGGTCTTGTAGGCGTCCTTGATCGAACGGCTGACCACCTGGATCGACGTCCCCGTGATGGCTCGCTGGGCGCGAGGGCCCCACGCGAACGCATCCCCTGAAAACACGGCAGCTGCGAGCGCCACTGCCACGACTGCGACGAACCTGCGATTTTTCATGTCTTACCTCGTCTTCTCTCGGGTTGCAGAAGCCACCGGCCGCCGGGGGACCGGAAGATCCATCCGCTGCCGACATCCGTTTTCCCGGGGCGCGCCGCGGAAGGATGCGCGCCCGGAGCGCTAGAACACCAAATTCTTATACATCGCATCGTTCGGGCGATGCCGATACCGCGGTTCAAACATGGTTTCCGGCAAGCGGTTACTGCACCACGCCGGGATTTCCTGGGTCACGCTGTTATCGTATACGTTTCGTCGCGTCCATTCTACCAAAAGTTCGGTGTAGGGCGGACGATGCTGTTCGTCGGGATACCGCCGGTACCCCACATGGCCGTCGAGATACAGTACGTTGCCGCCGGGCGGCACGACGTGGTTCAACTGGAGCGCCCCCAGGTCGCTGATCGCATCGTACAGGACGGGGATTTCGCTTTCCGAGGCGGACGTGGCCGCCGGGTTGTTGACGTCGGAGATGAAGAACCGCGAAACGCCCTGTTGCATGCGATGAAACACGCTTTCCCCGCCGGGCGCGTGCCCGCCCGGACAATACAGGTCGTCGGCCATGAAATCGATCACGCCTTCGTACATGAGCCGGTGCAGCTCGGCCCACATGAACAGGGCCTGTTCCTCGGTTTTGATCGCATACGGCACATACGTGTACATGTCGTCCGTGAGGCACTCGGGATCCATGCGCTGGCCCAGCATGCCCTCGATCGCGTCGCGATTGCGCGGGTCGGTGACCATGATGCTCTCGAGATACCCGTCCATGAACGTGATGTCGTTGTACCATTCGAGGCGTTCGTCGGCCAGGACCTTTACCGAACCGGGACACACGAATACCTTGAGGGTGTCGAGGTATTCGGGATAGAAACCGCGGGCGTCGCAGATGAAATTGTTGCGCTGCAACCGGTGGCTGACGCCGCTGGAATCCGGGTAATCCCAATAGTCGTTCGGAGCGCCGGGCGGATAGTATCCGTCGTGGTCGTTGGCCCACATCAGGAAGACGATGCCGATCTGGCGAATGCTGTTGTTGCAGTACGCGCGCCGCGCCTGTTCACGGGCACGCATCAACGCGGGCAAGATGAGCACAAAAAGGATACCAATAATGGTAACCGATACGAGCAGTTCCAAGAGCGTAAAGCCCCGCTTGCGTTGCAGGTTATCCATAGTGACCCCACACGCCGGGCGATTCTTCAGCCCATCGGCGTGTTTCCGCCCGTTCACCCCGTAAACCTAACTGCGACAGTATCATGACTGAGCGCGATTGTCAACAGAAGACCTGTCCGGCCCGGCACCGGGCCCGCAGTCGCGTCATGAAACAGGGGGGCCGGTTCCGCGAAATGGCTGGACCCGGAG
>JAAYAQ010000556.1 GCA_012719295.1 Candidatus Hydrogenedentota bacterium
ACCCAGTGCCGCCAGAATGTCCGCGCTGCCGAGATGGCCTGCCAGCTGCGCCTCGATCTCGGGGGTCAGGTAGGTCTGAATCGGCACGCGATCCGGCTGCTGGTGGTTGATCGCGGCCAGCACACGCTCTTTCGGGGTCATGGGCACTCCTCCGTAAGCAGTGTAACGCCCGGTCTGGAACGCGTCAACGCGGGCTTACGAAGGCGGATTCTCCTGTTTCAGCTCCAGCAGCCGCCGGTTCATGCCCTGGAGACGCGTGCTCAGCGTGCCGATGATGTTCAAGAGCATGGTGATGGCCACGCGCTTGGTCATCAGCTTCTGGAAGAACGTCTCGCTGAGAATGAACAGCTGGGTGGATTCGGCGGCCACGGCGGTAGCGCTGCGGGGCTCGTTGTTGATCAGGGCCATCTCGCCGAACATGTCGCCGGTACGCAGGTCGGCCAGGTGTTTCGGGCCGTCAAACAGGCTGACCTTGCCGGCGAGAATGACGAACATCTGGTTGCCCGTCGTGCCCTTGTAGAAGATGGTGTTGCCCTTCTCCATGGTCATGACGAGGCCGCGGGCGATGATCTTGCCCACGTCTTCCGGGCTGATGCCTTTGAACAAGGCCACCCGCTTTGCCAGCATCTCATACTTGGGGTTCAGCGTCATGAGAGCCGTCCTTTCTACAGGTGCTGCGCCCGCCGGGCCCCGGCCCGCCGCCGGCCAACCCGGCATGGGGCCGCCGGCAATCCCGCACGCCGGCCTGTTTCTACACCACGTAAATGTAGCGACTGCAGTTGGGACACGTGTGGATGTGCTCGGGATCCTGGCGAACCTGCTGCACAAACTGCGACGGCAGTTTCATGAAGCATCCCTGGCACGTGTCGCCTTCAACCGGCACCAGCGCGGGCGGGCGCGCCTTGTTCAATCGGTCGTAATGGCGAATGACCCGCGGCGACACCAGTTCGCGAATGTGGTCGATCCGTTCGCGGATCTGTTTCTTTCCGGAACGGGCGCTGTTGAGCATTTCCTCATACAACTGCATGCGCGCGAGGAGAATGATCTCGGCGTGTCCGCTCTGCACCTGTTCGATGGCGGGGTCGGTCTTCACCTTGCGCAGGTTCTGCTCGGACGATTCCGAGAACCGGACGGACGAGGTCTCCAGCACCTGGAAGATCTCGTCCTCGTCTTCGGCGTTCATGATCTGCGCCAGGTCGTGCGGGTCGCTCAGGAGCTTGGCGACCGTAGCGACGAAGTTGAGGTAGGTGGTTTGCTCGTTGGGGGGGTAACAGATGAGGAAAATGAGGTGGACGGGTTTGCGGTCGATGGCGTGGAAATCCATGCCTTCGGAGACCCGGCCGACGGCGCAGGCCAGCCCTTTCATGCCGGTCACGCGGGCATGGGGCACGGCGATGCCCTTGCCGATGCCCGTGCTTTCGGTGACTTCGCGGGCCAGGATCTGGTCGAGCGCCGGTCCGGGGCTGGTCATTTTCTTTTTGTCAAAGAGCAGATTGAGCAGCTCTTTCAATGCGTCTGCCTTGTTGTCGGATTCCATTTCCGGCACGATGCACGATTTAAGGATGTACTTGGTCAAATTCATCGAGACACCTGTCCTTCCTGTGAGCGCGCGCGTTGATGGCCTGGACCGGCTGCTACGACGTGTATGGATGGTCGAGGAACGCCCCATGAGCGTGCCCCCCCGCTGGCAGCCGCATACCCCCGGCTGCTGTCCTCAATACCAGACCGTAGTAATAAGCGTAGGCTCCTCGGCATTAACGCCATGATGATGCTCATAACAGAACGTTTGTGAGACGAGCTTCGCCTCAACCTGATTCTTCTCCAGCCAAAGGTTGATGGTCTCATCCATCCGGTGAAGGGACTCGGCGCTCACCTTCGTCTGGAATGTGTGGACTCGCATATCCGCCCTCTTCCCGCCTGCCCGGTAAATGCCCCCCGGCCGCCGGGTCCGCGGTACACGCCTCCTGACCTTCCATTCCCTCCCTAAATCATGTGCAGTATACCATGGCAGGGCGGGAGAAAATAGCTACAACGCCGTGCAGGCTATCTCCACGATCTCGTCGGCGATCTCCCCCAGGGTGCGGTTGTCGGTGCGGATGACATAGTCCGCCGCGGCCTCGTAAAGGGGGAGGCGGGCTTCCAGGACTTCCTCGACCTCTTCAATGAACGATTTTTTGCCCGTGATCGAGGGGCGTCCTCCGTCGTTCTGGATACGTTCCTTGATGGTGTCGGCCTCCGCCGTCAACCAGAAAAACGTGCCGTTGGTTTTGAGGAGCGCCACGTTTTCGGGACGCTGTACGACGCCGCCGCCGGCGTCGATGACGGTATCTTTCAGGGCGGCGGCCTCGGCGCAGATCGCGGATTCCAGTTCCCAGAACCGTGCCCATCCGTAGCGGCTGACGATCTCGGAGATGGGATACCCGGCCCGCTTCTCGACCTCGTCATCCACGCGGAACACCGTCCGGTCGGTGCACATGGCCACCAGTTCGGCGATGCTGGATTTGCCCACGCCGCGGAAGCCGATCAACACAATGTTCATGCGACAGTCCTTGTAGTTTGCCTGCGGGCGCCCTCCCGCCGCGCCGTCTGCCGGGATTATACCCAAGCCGGGATGGCATCTACAGAGAAACCGGTGGGGGGCGTCTCCGGCCGTTTCCCGGCCTATTCCGTGACTTCCACCTCGGCGACGCCCGAATCGGTTTCCCCCGCGTCGTCGGTCACCGACAGCGTGAGGGTGTAGTGGCCGGGGGCCGTGTAGGCATAGCCGAGGGCCTTTTCTTTTGAACTGGCGCCGTCGCCAAAGTCCCACCGGAGTTTTTTTATGGTATCCGTTGTAATCAGGGACACGCCCACGCCCTGTTCGTAAGGGGGATCCAGGCTTACGGGAAGCCGCCCGGCCGGGCTCCGTACCCAATGCGCCACATCGAGGGGCACGGGTTCGCCGGTCTTGACCAACAGCTTCTCGACCGGGGGCCTGACTGCGAGGGAACTCCGGCCCAGCAGCGTCTCGGCCACGGCGCTCATGGCGGCCGAGGAGGCTGCGGGATCGCAGTAAGCCACCACGATCGCATCGGCCTCGGCGAAGTCGCCCAGCGTGTTCGGATACCCCACCAGTACGATGACCACCTTGGCGCCGATGTTTTTCATCTCGCGGATGAGCTCGACCTTGCCCTGAGCGCGCAATTCGTTGGTCAGGACGATCACTACGGTGCGCACCCCCTCCGCCCGGGCGGTGAGCCGGTGGATCTCGAAATTGTAGATTTCCCCGCCGTGTTTCGCCGTGGCGATCCTCTGTTGCGCGACATTCTTGAGCTCTTTCTTCAGGATGTCGTGAAGCTCCTCCACGCCGAGCACGCCGGTGACGCCCACCGGCGTCGAGCGGCCTTTCACCAGCGGCAGGGCGTTGTTGCTGTTGCGCAGAATGGTGATGGAACGGCGTTCGATCTTCTGCGCGGCCAGGGGGTAGGACTTGCGCTTTTCCAGTTTGTCGACGTTCTTTTCATCGGGGAGCGGTTTCTTGCGGAGCCCGAGATCTTCCTTGAGCTGGAGGACGCGTGTCACGGAAACGTTGATGGCGGATTCCGGGAACTCGCCGTTTTCCACGGCCTGCACGATCGTTTCCGCGGCCTTCATCACGTGGATGCCGGGCTGTCGCCAGAACAGCATGTCGGCGCCCGCGCGGAGGGCTGCCAGAGCCGCATCGCCCTGCGTGGCGCCCGTGCCCACCTCCAATCCATCGATGGGTCCGGCCACGACGACCCCGGGATAGAGCAGTTTTTCGCGCAACAGCTCCTTCATGACTGTTGGAGAGACGCTGGCCGCCGCCCGCTTCTTGTCGAGATGGGGCACGAGGATGTTGCCCACCAGGAGTATCCGGGCACCCCCCATGACCGCCCGTTTGAACGGGACCAGGTCGCGCGTGGGCATAATCGACGCGGGCGTGAACAGCATCGGGGGCGCGGATTCCGTCTGATTCCACTGGCCGCCGGGAAACCCGGTAAACATGACCGCGAGGTCGCGCTGGGCAAACGACTGTACGAAGATCTCCGCCGCCTCCCCCACGAACGCCGGGTCCGACCCCAGGCACTGGAGTCCGCCTTTCGCTCCCGGCAGGTCCGGGGCGAGCGCGAGGCACGGTCCCATCTGGAACGAGAATCCCATCAAGGCGAGGTGTTCCGCGTAGAGCCCGGCGAGCTCGCGCGTCGCCACGGGATCGTCCGCCGCGGCCACCGCCATCATCGTGGGAAGCGGGGCAAAGTAGTCTTCCTTCTGCATGCCGAATGCCACCGGGAGATCCGCCAGGTCCGCGCCGATCAGCATGGGCACGCCGTGTTTCCTGCGTACCGGGTTGCCCTGGAGGGCCATGGCGTAGTCGACGGCGTTGCGCGGCCGTGTGAGGTTGGAAATGACCACCGCGCCGGGCGTGTAGTTCTCCAGGAGTTGGCGTTCGGTGGCCTCGGGGGCGAGCCGGCCCTGCAACGTCACCATCAACAGTTGCGATACGCGAGTGCGCAGGCTCATGTCCGCGATCGCCGACTCGATGGTCCATTCGGCGGGCGGCGTTTCGGCCTCCTCGTTCCCGGCCTGTTCGCCCGCCTCGGACAATCCGAATCCCCGAACCTGGGCGAGGGCCGGACCCGCCACACCCACCATCACCGCCACAAAAAACGCCAGTTTCCAACGTTGCATCGTGTCGCTCCTCGGGGCGATTCTAGCAGCGTATCCCCTCCGGGACAACGTGAATATTCCGGCGGACCGTGGGCAGCGGGGAGGAAAAGGCGGCCGGGGTGATCATCGTCTGGTCATGTGCCATACGATTCACAGCGCGTTGTTACGGCGGCGGACGCGTTACGCATTTCCTGACCGACGCCGAAGGTATGGGATGTGAGTAGCCGGGAGGGTTGCCCGGAAAGCAGCGGCGCGCCGGATTCAGTCCCGTCAGGGAGAAAAGAAAACGGGATTAGCGCGGTATACGAAGAACGGAGTCCCGCAGGGACGGTAGAGAAGACATAATGGACCAACCGGCGCGATTCGTAGCCCTGGGTTTCAACCCGGGGATCAACGTCGCGTCCGGATTCAGTCCCCTAGGGACGGCAGACAATAGCCCACCACTTCAGTGGTGGGAACCCCCGTATCCCTGAAACCACGAGTCCCGTAGGGACGGCAGACAATAGCCGACCTAATCTCAAGACCCTTATGCAGGTTCGACCGGGGACGCGTTGTCGCGCCGGGGCCAATTCAGTCCCGAAGGGACGACAGAGAATAGCCCCGGGTTTCAACCCGGGGATCAACACCGCACCCAGATTGAGTCCCGTAGGGACGACAGAGTCTGCATTGCGTCTCAGATGAATCTGAGATCTCATTCGATCCCGTGCCGGTTGGGAAATGTGGATAATCCCTCTTTGCCCGTCTTGTGAAGATGGTACGCGGTCTGATCCCATATCCATCGGACGGCATCTTCGACTCTGCCGTCCCTACGGGACTAGGGGTCTTTAGGGTCGCATGGACCCCGGGTTGAAACCCGGGGCTATTC
>JAAYAQ010000557.1 GCA_012719295.1 Candidatus Hydrogenedentota bacterium
GCCGTACCCAACCAGAGCGTGACCTCCTTCACGAATGGGATCCTCGACCTGGCTGTGGCAAACCTGGTGTACCGGCTCGACACACCGGGCCTGGACAACCGGATCCTGCTGGATGTCAGTCTGAACTCCGGCCACGGCAGCGGCGACATGTTCGCGCACATCCCCGACAGCCTGTTTCTGGGCGGCGCCGGGAGCTATGTGTACCTCTATTCCCGCTTCGGTGAGACCCTGCCGAACAGCGGAGGCTTCCAGGAATGGTCGCTGCCCGCCGCCGATGAACCGGGCGGGGATGACCAGTCCGGTGTCGTTCCCGAACCCGCCACCGCGGTCCTCCTGGCCGGAGGGCTCGCCGCCATGGCCTTCCGGCGCTTCAGAACGCGTTGATACCGGGAGGGGCCCGATTCGCGTGGTGTAGGTTTCCAGCCTGCCGATGAGGGGCGGCGGGATGCCTGCACCACTCCTTTCTCCTCGCGCACCGAGCCACATGATGTGTGACGCGGAATGTCCCGCCCGGTGAGACAGGGTCCTGATTCCGACCCCGGCCCCGATCCCGATTTCGATCCCGAGACCGAGGCCAATGGGATCTCCTCCGAAGCGCCGAAGGCGCCGCGAGGATGTGCGCCCGATCCAGATACGCCGCCGGCGCTCGTCCTCAAATGGTTCATCCTGTCCATCCCGTTAATGCTGTCTGAGACTCTTTCGCGCTGGCGTTGGGCGCGATGCACATGGGGCACGCGCACCCAGCCCGCAATGCCCGGCAATGCACAGTCGTTCATTCCCGTTCTCCGGCGACCGGGGAGGATTGCAGGAATTGACGAAAGTCGCCGCGTGCCCTAGAATGCGAATTACCCCCGCGCCGTGGAGGTATGGACCGGGCGCGGAGGCCGTCGAGACCGCACCAGAGGACGTTTCAACTGTGGCTGCCCGATCGCGCAGGTCCTCAGGCACAACCCGGAGGGGGAGCATCACCCATGAAGAACCGCACTGCAACCGCCCGTTCAACCTCGAGACGCGCATTTATGAAAACCGCCGCGGCCGCCGGTGCAGGACTCCTCATCCTGCCCACCGGGGCGCGTGTGGGGGCCGCCGCGCCGAGCAATAAGCTCAACGTTGCCCTGATCGGGGCGTACGGCCGCGCGCTGGCACATTACGACCCGATTGCGAGCGAGAACGTCGTCGCCCTGTGCGACGTCAACGAAGACCATATCGCCATTGCGGCCGAGCGATTCCCCAACGCCAAACACTACGTCGACTGGCGCCAATGCCTCGAACAGAAAGACCTCGACGCGATCATCTGCTGCACCACGGACCATACCCACGCGTTCGTTGCGACGTGGGCCATGAACCGCGGACTGCACGTCTACTGCGAAAAGCCGCTGGCCAACAGCGTCGCGGAGGCCCGGCTGGTGCGCGAAACCTATCTCAAGAACAAGGACAAAATTGCCACGCAGTGCGGCATGCAGCGCCACGCCCACGAGAACTTCAACCGGGTGAGCGAACTGATCCGCGACGGAGCCATCGGCGAGCTCGAAGAAGTACACGCCTGGGGCAACCGGCAGATCCCCAAGCCGGGCTACCTGCCCGCCCAGGGCGAGCCGCCCAGGAACCTCCACTACGACCTCTGGATCGGCCCGTCGCCGTTCCATCCCTACAACCCCGGCTACTTCGAAGGCGGCCCGGGCGCCAACTGCCTCTCCTGGAACATGTATTGGGATTTCGGCAGCGGACAGGTCGGCGATATGGGCAGCCACACCATGGACATCGTCTGGTGCGCGATTGACGCGGGTTTGCCCACCTCGGCCGAGGCCACCGGCGAGCCGTTCAATCCCGAAGTGACGCCGGTACGGCTCGCCGCCACGTTCGAACATCCCGCCAACGCCTGGCGGCCTCCCATCCGCGTCACCTGGCATCAGGGCGGCGCCATGCCCGACGCGCCCGGCGACTACATCGATCTGAACAAGGTCGACCATGGCGCGATGTTCAAGGGCAGCAAGGGCGTGCTGGTCTCCAGTTTCACCAACCGCATCATCATCCCGGGCGTCGACGAAGCCGACATGACCTACTACAAGCCGCGCACCAGAGAGACGCTCATCCCGCCGCTCGGCCATTTCCAGAACGAGTGGACCAACGCCTGCAAAGGCAATCTCAAGACCACCTGCAACTTCGATTACGCCGGCACCATGATCGAGCAGCTTCTGCTGGGGCACGTGGCCTACCGCGCCGGCGCGAAGCTCGAGTACGACGGCGCCAACGGACGCGTCACCAACAATGCCGAAGCCGACGCCCTTCTCAGCCGCACCTACCGCGAGGGCTGGGTGCTCAACGGCTGACGGCGGCGCCGCCGCAAGCGTAACGACCCGTTCCCGGGGCCCGGCACGCCGCCGGGCCCCGCGTGTGATCGCCGGACGCGTTCGGCATGGCCGCCGCGAGATCGAAGAGGTACGACCCCGCGCTGGCCTCCATTGCGGCCGCCGTGCTACACTGACGCCCGTGCAGGGATGATGCACTACGCTCCGGGGGAGGGGGAAATCCGTGGCAACGCGAATCAATACCAGCGAGGCGGCCCTGAATGCCCGGCGCCCCCTCGAGGGCGCCTCGCGCGGCCAGTCACACGGTCTCGCTCGCCCCGCCGCCGGAGAACGCCTCCTGCACGCCGCGGACGGCGCTGCCCGGCTGGCCATCGCCGAACGCCGCCGCACGGAGGTGCTTCAGGCCGGCCGCGAAGCCGCCGGTCTCCAGTTCGGCATCAACGCCGCCCGAGCCGCCGCCGCCGGTCTTCAGATGCAGCAGGAGAGCATCGCCCGCATTCGCGATCTGGCCGGGCAGGCTGCAGACGAAGTTCCGACTGAAGACCAGCGCTACGCGCTTCACGAAACCGCCCGGCAGTTCGTCGAACACATCGACGAGACGGCGCGCCAGACCGTCTTCAACGGGCGGAAGCTGCTCAACGGCGGGGCGCAAGACATCCCCTTGGGCAACGCGGCCGGCGAACGGCTGAACATCCCCGAGTCCACTGCGGAAATGCTCGGCATCAATGATTTGAACCTTTCCACTCCCGAACGCGCGGCGCTGGCCGTCCGGGCGCTCGACACGGCCTCGGCGCGGCTCACCGAAACCCGGACCGCCCTGCGCGCCCAGGAACAGCAGTTCGAAACCGCCATCGAGCGCCGTCAGACTCACGACCAGAATGCCGCCCGGGCCGAGTCGCGCCTCCGCGACCCCGACAGGGCACGCCAGGCCATCGGCCAGACGCGCCACCACCTCCTCCAGCGGAGCGGCATCGCGGCCCTGTTGCAGTTCAACCTCCGCGGAGAAACCGCCGCACGATTGCTCGCCTCCTGAACACAAGGCCTGCCTCGAGAGTCTCCGTGTTCGAACCGGGATACGTTGTCGCGCCTGCGCAAGCGCCCATGCGATCCCCCCGTAGGGGCAGCCCCCCGTGGCTGCCCTTCTGGTCCGATCGGGGACACGTTGTCGCGCCGCGGCCGGCCTATGCCTCTTCCGGATAGGCGCTCAGGATGTCGAGGATTTCGTGGACGGCGTCTTCGAGCCCGATAAACACGGCCCGCGCGACGATGGAATGGCCGATGTTGACTTCGCTGATGCCCGGGATTGCGGCAACGGCAGGGAGGTTCCGGATGGTGAGGCCGTGGCCCGCGTGAACGACAAGCCCGGCGTTGAGCGCGCGCTCGGTTCCCTCCGCGATGCGGTCTAGTTCCGCGAAGACTTCCTCCCCCCGCGCGTTGGCATACGCGCCGGTATGCAGCTCGACATAATCGGCGCCGGCTTCCGCGCTGGCGTCGATCTGTTCGGGGTCGGGGTCGATAAACATGCTGACCCGGATGCCGGCATCCTGGAACCCGGCCGTCACCTCGGTGAGGCGGCGCACCTGCCCGGCCACGTCGAGTCCACCTTCGGTGGTGATCTCCTGGCGGTTTTCGGGCACGAGGCAGACGGTCTCCGGGCGGATACGGTGGGCAATGCCGATGATCTCGTCGACGGCGGCCATCTCCAGATTGAGGCGCGCCTGCAACACCTGTTTCAGCAGGTCCACGTCGCGGTCCTGAATGTGGCGTCGGTCCTGCCGGAGGTGCACGGTGATCTGATGGGCGCCTGCCAGTTCGCACAATTTGGCGGCGGTAATCAGGTCGGGCTCCACGCCTTTCCGTGCTTCCCGCAACGTAGCCACGTGGTCGATGTTGACTCCCAGCTCGATCATGGCGACTCCCTCTGCCCTACAGCGCGGCAACCTGTTTCGCCAGCTCCTGGGCCAGCGATTCGGCTTCCCGCCGGACCTCGTGCTGTACCATCACCCGGATAATGGGCTCGGTGCCCGACGGCCGGATCACGACCCGGCCCCGCCCCTGCAGCTTTTCTTCCGCCTCGCGCACGAGCTCGGCCAGTTTTTCTTCGGAGGGTTCCGCACCATTGTCGTGCGGCACGTGAGCATGCACCTCGGGCATCTGCTGGTACGCGCTCGCCAGCACGGACAGGGGCGCCTCGCGCCGGACCATCGTGGCAAGGACCTGGAGCGCGGCGATCAGGGCATCGCCGGTCGTATTGTATTCGAGCATGACGACGTGGCCCGACGACTCGCCGCCCAGGGCCAGTTCGTGTTCCCGCATGGCCTCGACCACATAGCGGTCCCCCACTTTCGTCCACACCACCTTGCCTCCGAGCGGTTCGATGGCCTTCAGCAGCCCGCCGTTGGCCATGATGGTCGTGGCGAGACAGTTTTTCGGGAGACGCCTGGTTTCGAGCATATCGCGGGCGAGAATGGCCAGAAGACCGTTGCCGTCGACGAGGCGGCCCTCTTCATCGGCCATGACGATGCGGTCCGCATCTCCGTCGAACGCGATCCCGACGTCGGCGCGTTCCCGGATCACCGTGGCGCGCATGTCCTCGGGGTGGGTCGACCCGCAGCCGTCGTTGATGTTGGTGCCGTTCGGGCGGTCGCCCAGCGCGATGACCTCCGCGCCCAGTTCGGAAAAGGTGGACGGCCCGACCTTGTACGACGCGCCCTGGGCGCAATCGCACACGATTTTGAGGCCGTCCAGGCGCATGCCTTTCGGGAAACACGACTTGGCAAACTCGATGTACCGGCCGACGGCGTCGTCGATCCGGCGCGCCGTACCGATCCGTTCGGCGACGGGGCGAATGTCCTCCACCTCGCCGTTCTGGATCAGCCGGGTAATGTCGTCTTCCATGGAATCGGGGACTTTGTATCCGTCGGGCCCGAACAGCTTGATGCCGTTGTATTGGAACGCGTTGTGGGACGCGGAAATCATGATGCCGGCGTCGCAGCGCAGGCTCCGCATGATATACGATACCCCGGGCGTGGGAAGGGGGCCGACCAGCAGAACGTGGACGCCCATCGAACACAGGCCCGCGGTCAGGGCGTTTTCGAGCATGTACCCTGACCGGCGCGTATCCTTGCCGATCAGGATCGTGTGCTGCCGATCCTCCTGCTGGAAGAGGTGGCCCACCGCCCGGCCGACTTTGAGCGCCAGCTCGGCGGACATGGGGTAGCGGTTTGCGATGCCGCGGATGCCATCGGTTCCGAACAATCGTTCGCTCATGGATGATACTTCCCGTAAATTGCGTCGGTCACGCGCGCTACGCGGGCCATCATGCGCACGTTATGCACGCGAATCGCCCGGGCCCCGTTCGCGATGGCGACCGCTACCGTGGCGGCCGTCCCGGCGTCGCGGTCGTCGACGGGGGCGTTGAGCACGGCGCCGATCATCGATTTGTTGGACGTACCGGCCAGGATGGGGCGTCCCAACGCAGCCAATTCTCCCAGGCGTCTCAACAGTTCCAGATTATGCGCCACCGTCTTGCCGAATCCAAATCCGGGATCAAGCCAGATGCGCCGCTCGGAAATGCCCTGGGCTACCGCATACGCCATCCGCTCGTCGAAAAACGCCCGGATGTCGTCCACCACATCCGTGTACGACGGGTTCGACTGCATCGTCTTCGGATCGCCCTGCATATGCATGAGCACGCAGTCCACCCCGCTGGACGCGACCAGGCCGGCCATCTCGGGGTCACCCCGGAGCGCGGTGATATCGTTGACCATCGCGGCCCCGGCGGCAACGCACGCCTCGGCGGTCGATGCATGATAGGTATCAATGGACACCGGCGTCTGCAGCGACGCCGCCGCACGCACTACCGGCAAAACACGTTGCAATTCTTCGGCCGGCGTGAGCGGTTCCGCGCCGGGCCGGGAAGACTCGCCGCCAATATCGATGATGTCCGCCCCCGCCTCGGCCAGTTCGCGGGCATGCGCCGCGGCGCGCTCGAACGTGGCGTAGCGCCCCCCGTCGAAAAACGAGTCGGGCGTCACGTTCACGATGCCCATCACGGCCGTGCCGGGGCTCAGCCGGTCCACCAACGGACGCTCCGTCGCCCTCTCGGTCATGCTCCCCCACTCCGCCGCTGTATCCGGCATTCCGGCCGCTTGGCTCCCGAAAACCGCCTAAGCGGGATGCGGCACGGGCGTCTCGGGACCCGGCTGCAGGCCTCCGCTGTCCGGCTCCTCTTCGTCGCGCGGCTGCTCCGCCACGACGGCGCGGGAAGGACGGGGCCCCGCCGGCGGCTCGCGGTCTTTCCGGGGCAACAGGTCCTGTCCGCCGTGTTTCCGGATGATCTTATCCAGTTCGTCGCCTTCCAGCGTTTCGCGCTCGACAAGCGCCTCGGAAATGGCCAGCAGGATATCCTTGTGCTTCGTCATGAGGTCCCGGGCTTCCGAGTAGGCTTCGTCCAGGATCGCGTGGATGGCCTTATCGACCGCCGACGCGGTTTCCTCGCTGAAATCGCGTTCGCGCACCAGGTCGCGCCCGAGAAAGACCTCCGAATTGGATCCGAACGAGATGGGCCCGAGCTCGCTCATGCCCCACTGGCACACCATGGCGTGGGCCAGTTCCGTGGCGCGTTTGAGATCGTTCGACACGCCGCTGGTGAGCTCATCCAGCGCGACTTCTTCCGCCGCGCGCCCGCCCATCATGTAGCGAATCTGTGCCAGGCAATACGACTTCGACAGCGAATGCCGATCCTCTTCGGGCAGCATGCTGGTGACGCCCAGGGCCTGGCCGCGCGGAATGATCGTCACCTTGTGAATGGGATCGCCGTGCGGGATAAGGCGTCCCACGAGGGCGTGGCCCGCTTCGTGGACCGCCGTGCACCATTTCTCCTTCGAACTAATGACCAGGCTCCGGCGTTCCGGACCCATCAGCACGCGGTCTTTGGCGTCTTCAAAATCGGTGACCTGCACCCTGTCGTGGTCGCGGCGCGCCGCAAGCAGGGCCGCTTCATTGACGAGGTTCGCCAGGTCGGCCCCCGAAAACCCCGGGGTCCCGCGCGCAAACGTGCGGATATCGACTTCCTCATCCAGCGGCACGTTGTTGTTGCGCAGGTGAATGCGCAGAATGGCTTCCCGCCCCGTGATGTCGGGATTGCTCACCACTACCTGCCGGTCGAACCGGCCGGGCCGCAACAGGGCGCGATCCAGGACGTCGGGCCGGTTTGTTGCGGCCATCAGGATGACGCCTTCGCTGGTGTTGAACCCGTCCATCTCGACCAGCAACTGGTTCAACGTCTGCTCGCGTTCATCGTGGCCGCCGCCCAGCCCCGCGCCGCGCTGGCGCCCGACCGCGTCGATCTCGTCGATAAAGATGATGCACGGCGCGTGCTTCTGCCCCTGCTGGAACAGGTCGCGGACGCGGCTCGCGCCTACGCCCACGAACATCTCGACGAAATCCGAGCCGCTGATACTGAAAAACGGCACATGGGCCTCACCGGCCACGGCGCGCGCCAGCAGGGTCTTGCCCGCTCCGGGGGGGCCCACGAGCAGCACGCCTTTGGGGATCCGGCCGCCCAGGCGCGAAAACTTCTTGGGATCCTTCAGGAACGCGATGATCTCCTGAAGCTCCTCCTTCGCCTCATCCACCCCGGCCACGTCGTCAAAGGTCACCACCTTGTCGCTGTGGTTCATGAGACGCGCCCGGCTCTTGCCGAACGACAGCGCTTTGTTGCTGCCGCCCTGCATCTGGCGAAACATGAAAAACCAGAACAAGCCCACAATCAGGATGAACGGGACCACGTTGACCAGCATCCCCAGCCAGAGGTTGTTGTCCCGCTCCATCAGGGGGACAATCCCCTGCTCGGTCAGCTTCGCATCCCACTCGGCCAGAAAATCCTTCCATTGAAACACGATGGTATCGGAATTCTTGTAGGCTTGCTTGAGCTTTGCCCGGACTTCATACAGGCTGTCGCCGAGGTCTTTCACCACCACGGCCTCGACGTTGCTCTTTTCAATCTGCTCGACGAAATCGAGACGCCCCAGCTTTTCGCCGGGCTTCTGGGTCTTCGAGAGCTGAGTCAAGGCAAGCACCACAATGATGATCAGCACGATCCATAGCGAGGCCTGCTTGAGAAAACCATTCATAACTGACTGCACATCCTTATGTTACACTTGACGCGCACCGCAACCCGCACTCGCACAACCTAATCATAACACACGATCACACCGCGTACAATCCCGCACGGTGCAAGGTCTTTCGGGAGGCCACGTTGCAGAATTTGACGGGGACTCACTCCCACATAAGATAACGCCCGGGCGCGGGATTTATTCACGGCCGCGCCGGGTCATCTTGCCGCCCGCTCCGGGTTTGCGTAAGATGGTCGCGATAACCAAGGAGGACATGATGGGTACCGCCAAGTCTGTCCGAGTCGCCGTAATCATGGCCGGAGGAAGCGGCGAGCGGTTCTGGCCGTTGTCCCGGAGACTGCGGCCGAAACAACTGCTCTGTCTGACCTCGCCCACTCAGCCCCTTCTCGCGGAAGCCGTTTCGCGCATCGCGCCCGTGGTCGCACCGGAGGATGTCTACGTGGTGACGGGGCGCCATCTGGTGGAGCCGATCCGCAACGCCGACACGGGCGTGCCGCGGGAAAACGTCATCGCGGAACCGTGCAAACGCAATACCTCCGGCGCGCTGGCCTACGCGGCCGCCTGCATGCTGTCGCGTTACAACAAGGCCCCCGAGAATATCACCATGGCCATCACCACGGCGGACCACGACATCGGGCATCCGAAACGCTTCCAGGAAACCGTCGCGGCCGCCCTGGACGTCGTGGAACGGGAAGGCGTCCTGGCAACGCTCGGCGTAGTGCCGACCCGGCCCGAGACGGGCTACGGCTATATTCAGATCGCGCCCGGAGCCGCGCCATTGACGGCAGGGGAAATCGCCATCTATCCGGTGAGCGCCTTCCACGAAAAACCCAACCGCGAGGTCGCGGAAGACTTTGTCGCCTCGGGCCGCTACTTCTGGAACAGCGGCATGTTCTGCTGGCGCATCTCGGATTTTCTCGATGAGCTGGACCGGGTCCGTCCGGCGCTGTCGGACGCGGTTCGCCGCATGACCGAGGCGATGAACGCCGGCGACGATCTCGGCGTCCACCAGATCTTCGAGGAGCTGGAAGACATTTCGATCGATTACGCGCTCATGGAGCACGCGCGGCGGGTCGTGATGGCGCGTGCCGATTTTCCGTGGGACGACATCGGCGCGTGGCCCGCCCTCGACCGGACCCTGGCGCACGACGCGCAGGGCAACGTGAGCGTGGGCGGCCCCGTGCTGGCCGATTGCGAAGATTGTATCGTCTACAACGAGCCGGGCGGCGAAACGGTGGCGGTGGGCGTCATCGGCTGCACGGACATGATCGTGGTGGTCACGTCCGACGGCGTGCTGGTCGCGCCCAAGGACCGGGCGCAGGACGTCCGCCGGATCGTGGCCGAACTGAAGGCACGCGGGACCGGCCAGATCTAGACCGGGCAGGACGGCGGAACCAGAGCCAAGAGGGGGCCATGCAGGCAGAAACAAGTCGGCCGACCGTGTCCGTGGTCTGCCCGGTGTTTAATGAGCGAGAGAACCTGCCGGAGCTGTACGAACAGCTCCGCACGGCCCTCGACGCGACCGCGCTCCCGTGGGAGATCCTCTTCGTCGACGACGGCAGCACGGACGGGTCGGGCGAAACGATCCAGCAGCTTCACGGGGCGGACTCGCGTGTTCGGGGAATCCTGCTCTCGCGGAATTTCGGGCACGAGGCGGCCGCCACCGCGGGCATCGAGCTCGCCGAGGGCGACGCGGTCATTCTCATGGATGCGGATCTCCAGGATCCCCCCTCGCTGGTCCCGGCCCTGGTCGAAAAATGGCGCGAAGGTTACGATATCGTGTGCGCCCAGCGCACCGCACGTCATGAAGAATCCGCCTTCAAGCGCGCGTCCGCATACCTGTTTTACCGCATCATGACGGTCCTCGTCGGATGGAACCTTCCCGCCGATACGGGGAACTTCCGCTTGATGAACCGCGCCGCCGTGGAGGCGTTCCGGAGCTGTCCGGAACGCAACCGCTTTGTGCGCGCGCTGGTGGCGTGGACGGGATTCCGGCAGACCACCGTGCCCTTCGAGCGCCCGCCCAGGCAGGCGGGCAAGAGTAAGTACCGGACCTGGCAGATGGTCGCCCTCGCCCTGACGAGCGTGACGAGCTTCTCGGTGGCGCCGCTGCGCATCGCGACCGCGATCGGGCTGCTGGTCGTGCCGTTCGCGACCTTGACCGTGCTGGGCATCCTGGTCGGAAGGCTGTTCGGCGCCCCCGTACCCGTAAACGTCGTTGTCGTGGCCAGTATCTGGTTTTTCGGCGGCCTGCAATGCCTGCTTGTGGGCATTGTGGGTGAATACATCGGCCGCATCTACATCGAGGCACAGCACCGGCCCATCTACATCGTGCGGCAACAGCTTGGAGGCACGGACGCCGGCATCGCTCATCGCGGGACGGAGTGACGCGGCCAGGCGCAATTGTTGGGCGGAAGAGACCGCCGCCCGCACCTTACGGTGTTATTCGCTCAAACGAACCGCGGTTCAGGGCGTGTCGATCATGGGGCCGAGGCCCGAACCCGTGAACCCCGTGCTCTGCCACTCCGCGAACTCGTTCGGCAGATGATAGAGACCGTCCTGAGCGTAGGCGTCGCGTTTTCCTTCGCCCAGCTTGCGGGTGCGGAAATCAAAGTCCCGTTGCTTGTTTTCGTTGGCGTCGCGGGTGGCCAGGAAATACGCGCGCATCACGTCCATATGGTACTGCAGAGCGGGAGTGGCCGCGGGGGGCGCGTTATCGGCGATGCCGCCGGTCTGTCCCCACGGTCCCACACTGATCAGCACGTAGTCGTCGTATTGCGTCGGCGGGAAAGTCATGTTGTACGCGCTGATGGGATTGTCGGCGCCGTCGTCGATGCCGTACATGTACTTGACCATGCCGCTCGCCTTCCACTTCTTCCAGAACCAGGTGGCATACTGGGTGGCCTGGCGCTTGTTGACGGGAAGGTAGATGTACGGGGCGGGCTGGTTGGACGGCGCCAGACCGCCGTTGTACGGCACCGTCGCATCGTCGATGAACTGGAA
>JAAYAQ010000558.1 GCA_012719295.1 Candidatus Hydrogenedentota bacterium
CCGGGGGTCGAACAGGGTCTTGATCTCGGCCATGACGGCGAGCAGCTCGGGTCCGACCTGTTCGGGCATGAACTCGGTGCGGGCGATGCCCACGCCGTGTTCTCCGGTGAACGAGGCGTCGTACCGCCGCGCGAGGGCGGAGGTCTGCTCGGCGAGCAGGCGGAGTTTGGCGATGTCGTCCGCGTGGTGCAGGTCGAGCAGGGGACGCACGTGGAGGAGTCCGGACGCGGCGTGGCCGTAAAAGGATCCCACGAGGCCGAGTTCGCCCATGATCGCCTGGAGTTCGTGGACGTACGCGGGGAGGCGTTTGGGCTCGACCGCGACGTCCTCGATGCCGGGGGTGGGTTTGGCGGGCCCTTTGCGGCCCGTGAGCAGGGAGAGCCCCGCTTTGCGCATGGTCCAGATCATCTCCATCTTTGCCGGGTCGGTGACGATCATGCTGCGGCTGCCGAGGTTCCGCCGGGAAGCCTCGGCGATGCGCGCCTGGGCGTCGTGCTGGAACTCGACGATCAGGAAGGCCTCGCAGGGGTCTTCGTCGAGCCGGAGGAGGTCGCGCGCCGCCTTGAACGCCAGCTGGCCCCGGGTCTGGTCGAAGAGAAGGCGGTCGGCGTGTTCGATGGCGGCGGGTTCGAGATCGGCACATTCCACCGAGGCCTGCAAGGCTTCCGTGACGGAGTTGAAAAAGAAGATCACGAGTCCGGTAACGCCGGGGGGAAGGGGCACGACGCGGACCTCGGCGGAGAATATGCCTGCGAGCGTGCCTTCGCTGCCGGAGATGATCTTGCAGAGGTCGCCCGGGGCGCGGAGGTAGCGATCGAGCCCGTAACCCGGCCAGCGTTTAACCAGAATGTTGGGGAACCAGGTGTGAATGAGGGCGTCGTGCTGCTCGATGAGCTGGCGGATGCGGGCGTTTTCGGCGGCGAGCGCCGGGGAGTCCGCGCCGATGGTTTCGATGCGGCCGTCGGCGAGGAGCACCTCGAGAGCAACGATGTGTTCGGCGGTGGTGCCGTGGAGCGGCGCGCGCGCGCCGGAGGAATTGTTGGCGATCATGCCGCCGAGGGTTGCGCGCGAACTGGTGGCGACGTCGGGCCCGAAACAGAAGCCCTGGGGTTTCAGGAAGGCGTTGAGCTGGTCGAGGACCACGCCGGCCTGGACGCGCACCGTGCGTTTGTCGGGATCGAAGTCCGAGATGCGGCGGTTGTAGCGCGCGAAATCGATGATGAGTCCCTCGCCGACCGCGCCACCGGCAAGCCCGGTACCCGCGCCGCGCGGCGTGACGGGGATGCCGGCTTCGACGGCGGCCTGAAACGCCGCGGCGGCTTCCCGCGCGGATTGCGGGAAGGCGACGGCCTCGGGGCGCATCTGGTAGATGGACGCGTCGGTTGCGTAGAGCGCGCGGGTGAGATCGTCGGTGCGGATCTCGCATTGCGCGGAATGAAGGATGCCGGTTTGTGATTGTGTCATCATGAGACTCTTCTGCGTTGTTTGTGCAACCGGGGTTTGCATGCCGTTGCGCGGTCCGCCCGTCCCTCCGTCCGTTTGGGCGCGCCCGGAGCGCGCGCCTTGGAACCACCCAACGGCGGGTTCCCGCTGTTTCATGCGGCGGCGGGATCGCGCATGGTATCATCGCGCATCACCAACGCCATGAAGGGACAGGCAGCCATATGATTGATAATTCGAATCCGGAAATCCAGTTTGCGATGGAGGCGGTGCGCGCGGGGGCCTTGCTGGCGCGGGAAGTCGAGCGCGAGATGGTGGAACCGGTGCTCACGAAAGAGGACCGGTCGCCGGTGACTGTGGCCGATTTCGCGGTTCAGGGGCTCATCGGGTGCCTGCTGGAGAAGACTTTTCCCGCGGCGGTGCTGGTGGCGGAAGAGGATTCCGGGCCGTTGCGCCAACCCGAGGCCGCGTCCACGTGCAGCCGGGTGGCGGAGTACGTGGGGCGGCGGCTGGCGTATGCCACCCCGCAGACGGTGTGCGCGTGGATCGACCACGGGAACGCCGCGCCGTGCGGGCGGTTCTGGACGCTGGATCCCATCGATGGAACAAAGGGGTTTCTGCGCGGCGGCCAGTACGCGGTGGGCCTGGCGCTGATCGAGGAGGGCGAGGTCGTGCTGGGCGCGATGGCCTGTCCGAACCTGAGCGACGCGCACCGCCCGGAAGCCGGGGGACCGGGGACGCTGGTGATTGCGGCGCGGGGCCAGGGGGCATGGTGGCAGCCGCTCGAGACCGGGGGCGGTCTGCGGCCCTTGCGGGTGTCGGAGAGAGAGAATACCGCGCAGATGCGGATCCTGCGTTCGTTCGAGACGGGCCACACCAACGTGGGCCGCATCGAGCGGATGGCGGCGGCCGTTGGCGTGACCGCGGAGCCCGTGCGCATGGACAGCCAGGCGAAGTATGCGCTGCTGGCGTCGGGCCACGCGGAGCTGTTGTTGCGGCTCCTGACCTCGAAACAGCCCGATTACCGGGAACGCATCTGGGACCAGGCGGCGGGTGCGCTGGTTACCGAGGAAGCCGGGGGGCGCATCACCGACCTGGACGGCAAACGCCTGGACTTCTCGGCGGGGCGAATGCTCGTGAACAACCGGGGGGTCTGCGCTTCGAACGGCCGCGTGCACGACGCGGTGCTGGATACGCTGCGCGTGGTGTGTGAAAACGGGGAGCGGTAGCCCTGTCGCAGGCCCGCGAGGGACTCCCGCAGGCGGCGCCTGGGCATGCAAAAAAACCGGGGCGGTCCGGTGAGGGACCGCCCCGAATCTTGGGTACCCGCGCCGATCAGTTGCACTCGGCTTCGAGCGGCTGGGCCAGTTCCTCGAGGTAGAAGAGGCGGCCGGGGCGCGTGGGCATGAACGTGCTGGTGATCCAGGGGCTGGGCTGGTGGTGGAGCGTGACGCGCAGGGAGAGCCCCTGCCACATCATGCCGCGGCCGAGCGCGCCGTCGGCGCCGCCGATGCACCGGTCCGACTTGAGGAACAGGCCGGGGCCGATGGTGTTAGCCGTGGCGGGGACGAGGGTGGTGCGGCTCTTGAAACTGGTGATGGCGTTCTGCTCGATCGTGAGCGGATGCAAGCGCGCGCCAAGACGGTATTCGGCGGCTTTCCATTGCGCGAGCGAGGCATATTCGCTGGCGAAATGGGGTTCCCAGAAGGCGATATGGCAGACGCGGCCGATGCCGTAGACCGTGACAAGACGCGCGCCGCGTTTGCGCAATGCGGCGATCTGCCGGCCGTACGTGGGCAGTTCTTTCTTGGTGGCGAAGTGGCGCTGTCTGGCGGGGACGGTCAAATTGCCGAGCGGGCCGTAAAAGGCCTGTTCCATGGCGTTCTGGAACGCGCCGGGATCCTTCGCGGGCAGGGTGTTGCCGTTGGGATCGCTCCATTCATCCATGTTGAAGCCGTGGACATGGCCGCATTTCACGCCCCACTCCTTCAGGAAGTAGACGGCCCATTTGTACATGCCCATGGGGCCCACGGGAAGAATGAGGATAAGCGGTTTCTTCGCGTCGCGGGCGTTGCGGATCTCCATGGCGATCTCGTGACCCATCATGGTGTCGAAATCGCCCAGTGTCGGGCAGCATACCGGCTGGAATTGCTTGTGCCACCAGCGCTTGGGTTTGTCGAAGTTCTTCGGCGTGACGGCGGCGCACTTGTCCCACGCCTCAAGGTTCCATCCTTCGGGAAAGAAGCCTTCGAGCAGGGAACCTTTGATCGTGTTCATGAGATTGACGGCCATTGCGATAGTCCTCCCCATCTGGTTGCGTCAAACCACCATGGTACCCCAGTGCGGGGATCAGAGCAAGCCAACGACCCGGATGGACGCGATGGACGGCATGCGCCGCCCCGGCGCGACTGCGTGTCCCCGATCGAATGACCGGCGAGGGCGCCGGTCCCATGTCGAATACGATGGCGAAAAACGGGGCCCTGTTGTCAGAGGACGCGTGTCAGAAGGCGGGCGGTGATGAGGATGAGGACCAGTCCCATGACGACGCGGCGGACTTTGAGTTTGAGATGGTCGTTGATCCATTTGCCGACGGGTGAGCCGGCCTGTGCGCCAAGGAACACCAGGGGTACGAGCGCCAGGTTGACCTTGCCCACCGCAAACGGGAGGTCGATTTGGAGGTTGGGCTCCTGAATCATGTGGGCGAAGGCGCCCGCGAGACAGGTGGGCACCATGACCATGTTGGAGAGGGCCACGACGCGTTCGTTCGAGGTGATGCCCGCGATGAGGGCGAGGGGGACGAGCACGGCCCCGCCGCCGACGCCGGTGAGACCGGAGGCGATGCCCATGGCGAAGCCGATGAGGATCGCGAGGGTGTCGCGGGGCCGGACCTGATCTTCAGCGACTCGGGGGGGCTCGATGAAAAAGGTGCGGATGCCGACAAGACCCAGGAGCACGATAAAGATCCAGGTGACGGCGCGGTCGTCAAAGAACTGGGTGACCCACCCGCCGATATAGCCTCCGGCGACGGAGCCGAAGGAGAGCTGAACGGCGAGGCGCCATTGCCAGTCGACGTGGCCCTCGTTGAGCCGCCACACGTTGGCCGCGGCCACGAACACGATGATGAGCAGGCTGGTGCCCTTGGCGGTGTGGGGGTCCATGCCCGGCACGAATTCGAGGAAGGCGGGGACCATGAGGATGCCGCCGCCGAGACCGAGGGCGCCGCTCATGAGTCCTACGCCTACGCCCAG
>JAAYAQ010000559.1 GCA_012719295.1 Candidatus Hydrogenedentota bacterium
GGGGACACGGAGCGCACAACGGTTTTGAATTTCGTTAGCGCTATTGTCTGCCGTCCCTACGGGACTCGTGGTTTGAGGGATACGGGGTTCCCACCACTGAAGTGGTGGGCTATTCTCTTCCGTCCCTGACGGGACTCAATGCGTACGCGGCGTTTATCCCGTCTTCTGCCGTCCCTGAAGGGACTTAATGCGCACACGGCGTTTATGCCGTTTTCTCTCGTCCTTTGGGAAACTGAATCCGAGCGCGCTGGCGATCTCCGGGCTGACCTCCTGGCGGCTCACATTCGACACCTGCGGTGTCGTTCAGAGAATGCGGACGGTTTCAGCGACGCAGGCTGCATCCGTGGCGTTGACGACAGAAGAGTCGCGCGGGGCCGTCCACCCCGTCCACCCCGTCCACAAGAAAACAAGATCGCAGGCGAGACGCCTGCGCTACACGTGAAAAGCATGCCGGGCCGGCGCCTGGCCTTGCGCAATCGATGACCATGTCGTACACTGCATTCTACCGGTGCAAGTGGGCCAGGGGGTGCGCAGACGCGCCCTGCCTGCCGAAACCGTGTGGTGCATTTCCTGGCGACTGGAAAACGTGGAGGTGGAAGGGGCCCGGTGGCTCCTGCGGTCTTCAAAACCGTCATGCCGCCTGACCGCGGCAGGTGGGTTCGACTCCCATGCGCCTCCGCCATATTTCACCCGAGGGTGCGTGAAAAACCAGACCGATCATGGGACAGAACCCGACGCGCGGCGCAGCCTGCCTTCGGTTTCGGCGCTGCTGGATACGGCGCCGGTGCGGGGATTGCTTGCCGCGCATCCGCGCTGCCTGGTCGTGGACGCCGTCCGCCGGGCGCTCGACGCGTGCCGGACCCGTATGGGCGACACGGCGGTCTCACCGGGGCTGCCGGAACTGGCCGACCGCGTCGTGGCCTGTTTTGAGGACGGCCGGCGTGAACGTACCCGCCCGGTGATTAACGGCACGGGGATCATCCTGCACACCGGGCTGGGGCGCGCCGTGCTGCCGAAACCGGCGGTGGAGGCGCTCGCCCGGCTGGACGGATGCTGCAACCTCCAGATCGACCTCGAAACCGGCCGCCGGGGGAAACGCCACTACCTGGCGGAACAGCTCCTCTGCCAGCTCACGGGGGCCGAGGCCGCCCTGGTGGTCAACAACAACGCCGCCGCCACGATGCTCGTGCTCGCCAGCCTGTGCGCGGGCCGGGAAGTCATCTGTTCGCGGGGCCAGCTGATCGAGATCGGCGGTTCGTACCGGCTCCCGGACTGCGTCCACCAAAGCGGGGCCATTCTGGTTGAGGTGGGCACGACCAACAAGACGCATCTGCGCGATTACGCGCAGGCCATCTCCGAAAACACCGCGGCGCTGCTGCATGTGAACCCCAGCAACTACCGGATCGTGGGGTTCAGCGCGTCGGTGCCCATTGCGGAACTCGTTGGCCTGAAGGGCGATAGACCGATTCTCGTCATCGACGACCTGGGCTGCGGCGCGCTCGTGAATCTCGAGGAATACGGGCTGCCCCACGAACCCACCGTGCAGCAAAGTCTCGCCGCGGGGGCGGATCTCGTCTGTTTCAGCGGAGATAAACTGATCGGCGGCCCCCAAAGCGGCATTATTGTAGGCAGGAAAGCGCTTATCGAGCGGATCCGCAAGCATCCGTTAACCCGCATGCTGCGCGTGGGCAAGCTCACCGACGTGGCGCTGGAGCA
>JAAYAQ010000560.1 GCA_012719295.1 Candidatus Hydrogenedentota bacterium
ATTGTTCTATATAAGGACAATTGACCGCGCATGACTGCGTAAGGTATTGTGATGGCTGGCCCCGGAATGCCGGGTGCGCAGCGTCTCCGGCCGCCGCGGCGCGGTACCGCGGCAGGCCCGGCGCGTTCGGCGCGGGAGGTGAAACTTGAGGCGGGGGGATTTGTTTGCTATGATATGCGCTTCATGCTTCTGGCAACAATCTACGAAAAAGGAGGTGAATACTAGTGCGGACATACGAAGCGCTCTACATCGTCCACCCGGAAGTGAAGGACGATGAGATCCAGACGATAGCCAAGAACGTCGAGACGCTTGTCACGGACAACGGCGGAGCTATCGTGCGCTCGGAGATCCAGGGCAGACGCAAATTGGCCTACGAGGTCAAGCGATGCACCGAAGGCTGCTACGTGTTGCTGCGGTTCCAGTCGGGGCCGGAGTTCATCACGCGGCTGGAAACCTATTTCCGGCTTACGGAAAACATCATTCGCAGCCTGGTGGTCCATTTCGACGAGCACACGTTACGTCTCGAAGTCGAACAGGAAAAGCGCAGACAGGCGGAGCTGCAGGCGGGCGCGGCTTCACGGTCGTCGGACGATGACGAGGACGACGACGATGATCGCAACCGCAGACGGCGCCCCTCACGTTATCGTGACGATGACGATGACGACGATGACGACGATGACCGGGACCGCGGACGCCGGAGACGGCCCGCGCGCTCGGCTGCATCCGATGACGATTAACGCATCAACGCTTGGAGGGATGGACGGATGTCGGATCTGCGGATGCCGGACCTGAACAAGGTTTTCCTGGCGGGTCGCCTGACGCGCGACCCCGAACTGCGTTACCTGTCAAGCGGAACGCCGTTGTGCCGGATGGGGCTGGCGGTCAGCCGCAATTACAAAACCAAGGAAGGCGAACGCCGCGAAGAGACTTTGTTTGTCGACGTAGTGGCGTGGCGCGGCACGGCGGAGTATTGCGGCGAAAACCTCAAAAAGGGCCGTCCCATCCTCGTGGAGGGGATGCTTCGCAGCGACCAATGGGAAGACAAGAGCACCGGACAGAAACGCACCAAGATCGAGGTGCAGGCAGATCGCATCCAGACCCTGGACTGGGACTCGGAGGGTGGAGCCGGCAGCAAACCCGCGCCGCGGGTCATTGAAGAGCCGATTCCCGAAGACGACGTCCCATTTTAGCACTAGCCCTTCTGAACCAGGAGTGAGGACACAATGGCACGAGCAATGGGCAAACGGTCGAAGAAGCGCAGAAAAAAGAAGCGCGGCACCGGCCGGGCCAAGGTTTGCCGGTTAACGGTCGACCGGGTCGTATATATCGATTACAAAGACGTGAATCTTCTGAAGCATTACGTTACGGAACGCGGGAAGATCATTCCCCGCCGCATCACCGGAGCGACCGCTCAGCATCAGCGCATGTTGACCCGCGCCATCAAACTGGCGCGCCAGATTGCGCTGTTGCCGTACGTGGCGGACTGACCGGGGCGGGCGCGTGGCGGCCGGCGGCCTGGTGACGGTGTTCCGCCACACCGTGGCGTTCGCGGGCGCGGGGCTGTTCTGTGCCGCGCTCTCGTGGGCGGGGGCCAATCCGGTGGCGCCGCTGCCGCTGGCGTTGCTGGTTGCCGTGTATTGGGCGACCGGACGCCATGGGCTGGGCGGCGTGGCCATCGCCTGCGCGATACTGATTGGCGCGGGGGTGAGCCTGCGGGTGCAGGCGGGCCTTTTCTATGGCCTGTTTGTGCTGGCGGGCGCCGTGCTGGGGTTGGGAATCCGGCGTCAATGGACGTTTGGCGCGCTGGTTGCCGCGGTTGCGGCCTGGATGTTCGGCGCCTTCGCGGCGCTTCTCGTGTTTCACCTGACGTGGAATGGGTGGACGCGGCAGGCGGCGGCTTCGTACGAGATGCTGGTGGCCCAGGCCCGGAACACGGCGGGAGCGGCTGCGGACCAGCAGGCGGCGCATGAAGCGTTCCGGTGGATGCTGGTGGAGCATTGGGCCGACGTGAGCGTCGGGCTGATGTTCGGCTCGTTTCTCGTATGTGCGGCCCTGGCGGCCGGCGTCACGTCCGCGTGGGTGCGGTTGCGGCACGGTCTGCCGGGTCCCCGTACGGCGTTTGGAATGATGCGGCCGCCCGAGTGGCTCGTGTGGCCCGCGATCCTGTGCGCGGTGCTGTGGTTTGTGGAACAGCGGAGCCCGAACGATGTGCTCCGGGCCGTGACGTGGAATGCCGCGATCGGGCTGGCTGCGATATACTGGCTCAACGGGCTGAGCATCGTGGTGTACGCGATACGCCGCATGCAGCCCCACGTGTTCGTCGTGGTCGCCCTGGTGGTGTTCCTGACGTACGCGGGGGGATGGCTGTTGAGTTTTGCCGGGCTCTTCGACACGTGGTGGGAGCTTCGCGGCAGGGTGGATCGCCTCGTGGCGATGCGCGACAAGCTGCGCGAAGGTCCCGGCGGCGACGACCCGCCCGGCGCGTGAGTTGAAGTACGCGTGAGGAGCCGGTCCGGCGGCCCGCTGGACGGCTGATGTGAAGACCTTAAGGGAGGTGGATGCCGTGAAGGTAATCCTGAGTGAGAATGTGCCGCATCTGGGCGACATGGGCGCCACGATCAACGTGAAAGACGGTTACGCCCGCAATTTTCTGTTTCCCCGGAAGCTGGCGGTGCCCGCCGATTCGGGCAGCGCGAAGGAACTGGACCATCAGCGCCGGATCATTGCACGGCGCGAGGAAAAAGTGCGCGCGGAACTGACGCAGACGGCCAAGGCCCTCGAGGGGCTGACCCTGGAGATCAAGGCGCGCGCCGGCGAAAACGAGAAGATCTTCGGCTCGGTCACGACGGCGGTCATCGCGCAGAAACTGCACGAGCTGGGGCACACGTTCGACCGGAAACAGATCGAGCTCGAAGAGCCCATCAAGAGCCTGGGCATCTATTCGGTGCCGCTGCGGCTCATGAAAGGCATTACGGCCAACATCAAGGTTTGGGTGAGCGCCGCGGAACCCGAGGCGGCGGCCGCGACCGACGCGGTCGAAGCGACTCCGGAGCCCGCCGGGGCGGCCGCGCACACCCCGCAGGACGCCGACAGCGAACCTTCCTCCGAGGAGTAAGCACTGGTGGCGACGCGCCCCAAAACCGACCCGGTCTTTGATCGTACGCCCCCTCACGATATCGACGCGGAGCGGGCGGTGCTTGGGGCGATGCTGCTCGATGCCGACGCGATCGGCGCCGCCATCGAGATCCTGCGCGAGAACCCCGCGGAGGTGTTCTACGCGCCGGCGCACCAGCATCTCTACAGCGCGATGATGTCGCTGTACCGCAGCGACACGGCGGTGGATTCCACGACGCTGGTGTACCAGCTCAACCGCGACGGGACTCTCGAGGAGGCCGGCGGCGCCAGCTATGTGGCCGAACTGACCAGCGCGGTCCCCACCTCGGCCAACATCGAGCACTACGCCCGCATCGTGCTTGACGCCGCGGTGTTGCGCCGCACGATCACGGTCTGTACGCGGGTGATCGGCAAAGCCTATGAGGCGCGCGAAGACGTCAACGAGCTTCTCGACAGCGCGGAGTCGGACATCTTCGCCATTGCCGAAAAACGGCAGCTCAACCCCATCCAGCATGTGGGGGAGCTGTTGAAACCCGCCGTTGAGAAGATCGAAAGCATCATCAAGTCGCACAAGGGCATCACGGGCATTGCCACGGGCTTCGCCCGGCTCGACGAGCTGCTGTCCGGCCTGCAGGCCTCGGACATGATCATTCTGGCGGCGCGGCCGTCCGTGGGCAAGACCGCGCTCGCGCTCAACATGGCGCGCCACGTCGCGGTGCACGATTCCCGGGCAGTGCTCATCTTCAGCCTCGAAATGGCAAAGGAACAGCTGGTCCAGCGCATGATCTGCATGGAAGGGCAGATCGACTCGGGCAAACTGCGCACGGGCTTCCTCGCCAGACAGGTCTTTTCAAAACTCCAGGTGGCCGCGGGAAAACTCGATACCGCGCCGATCTACATCGACGACACGCCCAACATCAGCATTCTGGAATTGCGGTCCAAGGCGCGCCGCCACGCCTCGCAGCACGCGCTGGACCTGATCATCATCGACTACCTGCAGCTCATGAACGTCGGAGGCCGCCGTCTCGAGAACCGGCAGCAGGAGATCTCGGAGATCTCGCGCGCCATCAAGGGGCTGGCCCGCGAACTGAAGGTCCCCGTGCTGGCGTTGTCGCAGTTGAGCCGCGAGGCCGAAAAGGACGACTCCGGCGTCCCCAAACTGTCGCACCTGCGCGAATCGGGCGCCATCGAGCAGGATGCCGACGTCGTGCTGATGCTCTCCCGCATGGCCGGCGAAGAGACCGAGCACATGCATCAGAACAAGATCCGGCTCGACGTGGCCAAACAGCGCAACGGCCCCACCGGCGTGGTGCAGCTCTTGTTTGACAAGCCCATGCAGCGGTTCGGCGACCTCGTTGAAGGCGGGGCGGTCCGAAACGTGGAAGAGCCGCCTCCCGGCGTCGGCGAATACGAACCCGATACCTACGACACCCGCCCCGTGGACGACGGCGAGGACGACGTGCCGTTCTGATGCC
>JAAYAQ010000561.1 GCA_012719295.1 Candidatus Hydrogenedentota bacterium
GCTGGCCCAACAATGGCTGCCACCGCCGAGAATCACACACCCGTATCCCCACGTGCGACTGAAAACGTCATAACCCAAGGCAGGAGCCCGGTGCGGTAATGCCGCTCGCCGGGATCTGTGCGGGGGGGGGCCCGCAAGGGCCATCCCTACCGCGAATGGAGAGAACCCGGTCACGGTCACCTCCGGCCGCCGACGGAGCCCGCTTTCACAGGGCAATCCAGGGCCCGCCTCCCTGCCGGACTGGCGCCCGGCGATCCCGGGCGGTTTCTTTACTTGCCGGCGGGCCGTGTGCTACAACTCGCGTTTCAGTGCGCATATCCCCGTTGACCGTAACGAAAAACCGAGCGAGACGTACCGTGGACCTGTTCAAGTCGATTGCCGCATCCATTGCAGACGCCATCCCGGAGATCGAGCCGGCGGACCTTGCGTTCGCCGCGCCGCCGCGGCCCGACATGGGCGATGTGGCGCTGCGCACGTTTGAGGCCGCGCGCAAACTCGGATGCCCGCCTCCGCAACTGGCGGCGCGCATCGCGGGAGAGGTTGGATTTGGCCCCGAGGTGCTCGAAACCGGCGTGGCGGGCCCCTACGTCAACTTCAAGCTGAACCGGGAGGTCTATGCCCGGCAGATCGTCGCGTCGGTGCTGGAAGCGGGCGACGCCTTTGGCTCGAACGTTTCGGGCGCGGGCCAGCGGGTGCTTATCGAGCATACGAGCATCAATCCGAACGCCAGCCCGCACGTCGGCCGGGCGCGCAACGCCATGATCGGCGATGCGGTGGTGCGCATGCTGCGCTTCGAAGGGTACGACGTCGAGGTGCACTACTACGTCAACGACATGGGCCGCCAGATCGGGCTGCTGGTGCTTGAATGTCCCAAGCCCGAACAGCTTTCGTTCGATCAGATCCTCGACATCTATGTGAAGGCCAATCAGCGGGCGGAAGCCGAACCCGAATTCGCCGCCCGGGGGTATGAACTCCTCGTTAAGATGGAGGAAAAGGACCCCGAAACGGTTGAGAAATTCCACCGGATCACCGATCTCTGCCTCCGGGGCCAGTTGGCGGTTCTGGAACGCATCGGTACGAGTTACGATGTGTTCGATCGCGAGTCAGACTACCTGCGCGACGCGCGGCTGGAGCAGGTGCTGGCGGCGTTGCGCGAAAAGGGCGCCGTGTTCACGGACGAGGACGAGCGCGTGGTGGTCGACCTGGCGAAGCTGGGCCACGAACGCGACGAAGGCCGGTATTTCGTGCTGATGCGGGCCAACGGCAGTTCCATGTACGGTTGCCGCGACCTGTCGTACACCATCCACAAGATGAGTCTCGGCGCGGACCTCAACCTGATCGTTCTCGGCGAAGATCACAAGCTCTATGCGGAACAGGTGGCCCTGATTCTCGGCGCCGCGGGGTTCACGACGCCCGAACCCATCTACTACGCCTACATCACGCTCAAGGAAGGCAAGATGTCGACGCGGAAGGGCACGGTTGTGCTGCTGTCCGACTTCCTCGACGAAGCGGAATCGCGCGCCGCGGAAAAGGTCGAGGAACAGTGCCAGGATCTCACCCCCGGCGAGCGGCGCGCGATCGTCCAGCAGGTGGCCATCGCGGCCGTGCGGTTCGCGATTCTTCGCGTCAATCCCAACAAGAACGTCGTGTTCGAATGGGAATCCGCCCTCTCGTTCACGGGCGATACCGGCCCCTACGTGCAGTACTCCTGCGCGCGCATCGCGTCGATTTTGCGGAAATTCGGCGCCTGTCCCGAAACCGTGGGCGAGACGTTCCCCGTCGAGACCGCCGCCGAATGGGCGCTGTTGATGCAACTGGCGTCGTTCGCGGGGGTGGTGGCCGGGGCGGTGGCGCAGCGCAACTGCGCCCCGATCGCCCAGTATGCCCTCGATACCGCGCGCACGTTCACGACGTTCTACCACGAGTGCCCGGTCATCGGCGCGCCCACGCGCGCGCAGCAGGTCGCCCGCGCGCAACTGTGCCGGGCCACGCGCCAGACCATCAGGAACGCGCTCGGCCTCCTCGGCATTACCGCCCCCGAGCGGATGTAGGCAAGGGACACCCGGGGCGTCTGGCGCGAGTCCGGCAAAACCGGAATGATGCGGGCCGCCGCGCGCGGCTCCGGTCTACTTGTCGGGTTTACCTACCGCGCGCCGGATGGCCGCGATCAACTGCGGCAACGGGGTGGGCTTGAACAGCCGCTCCCGGATGCCCGCTTCGGCCACGCTGGCCCGGGAGTCTTGCCGGCCGAGTCCCGTAGACAACAGAATCGGGATGTCGGGGCGGATCTCGAGGAGTCTTTTGGCCAGTTCCAGGCCCGACATGCCCGGCATGATGTGGTCGGTGATGACCACGTCAAACATGGCGGCATTGTTCCGGAAACACTCCAGCGCATCGGCCCCGCGGGTAAAGGTGGTCACCTGGTACCCGTGCTGGGAGAGCAGGGAGTGGTACATCTCGACGAAGTCCGCGTCGTCGTCCACAACCAGGATCCGCTCGGTGCCCGCCAGCAGATCCTGGGGCATCGGCCGGTCGACAACCTCTTTCTCGGCGCTTCGCGGAAAGTACACGTTGAATGTGGTGCCGGCTCCCCGCGCGGTCTGGACCTGGATCGCCCCGCCGCAGCCGGTGACGATCCCGTGGACCGTCGCCAGCCCGAGCCCGGTCCCTTCGTCCGGTTGCTTGGTCGTGAAGAACGGGTCGAAGATGCGCTGCACCGTGGCGTGGTCCATGCCGCTGCCGGTATCGCTGACGGTGAGCAGCATATAGGGCCCTGGATGAAGTTCACCGGCGTCTCCGTAGACGTGGCGATCTATCTCGACGTCTTTCAGGCTGATGGCAAGAATGCCGCCGCGTTCGCCCATCGCATGAAAGGCGTTGGTGCAGAGGTTCATGACCACCTGATGGATTTGCGCGGGGTCGGAAAGCACCCGGCCGCCGGTCTTGTCGATGTCGGTCTGGATTTCGATGTTCTTGGGGAGCGCTGAACGCAGCAGTTCCACGGCCTCCTTGACGATCAGCGCGATGATGAGGGGCTTCTTTTCCTGTTCGGCCTGGCGGCAGAAGACGAGGATCTGTTTGACGACGCCGGCCGCGCGCTGGCCCGCCCGGTAAATGCTCTCGAACTGCAGGACGGCGGGATGTTCTTTGGGCAGCGTGCTGATGCCGAGTTCGCAGCGTCCCAGGATCAGGGCGAGGGAGTTGTTAAAGTCGTGCGCGATTCCGCTCGCGAGCGTCCCCATGGATTCCATGCGCTGGGCGTTGCGCAACGCGCGTTCCAGGTTGACCTGCGCCGTCACGTCGCGTTTCAGGATCACATAGTTGGTCAATTGCCGGTGCTCATCAAACACGGGCGACACCATGAGGTCTTCTTCATAGACCGTGCCGTCTTTGCGCTGGTTCTGGAACCGGCCGCTCCACGTCCGTTCCTGTTCGAGCGCGGCCCACATCTGGTCATAGGCGTCGCGGTGCGTCTCGCCGCCATAGAGGATCTGGGGGCTGCGCCCCAGGACTTCGCCGCGAGTGAAGCCCGTGAGCCGTTCGAAGGCGGAGTTCACGTACTGAACGCGGCCCTGGGGGTCGGTCACGACGATCGCTTCCACGGCCTGTTCGACCGCGGTGGCCAGGAGCATCCGATCCTGCTCCGCCTGAACCCGGTTGCTGACGTCGGTGAAGAAACAGAGCGCCGCGGGCCGGTTCTGCCATTCGATGCGCGTCGCTTTGACCTCGACCCAGAGCGTTTCGCCGCCTTTGGCGACGATGCGCGTGATGTAGGTCGCGGGGGACTCGGGATTCGCCATCAACACCTCTTGAAAACTCTCGATAAGCGCGGTGTCGTCGGGATGGATCAGCGTTCGCGCCGGGATTTCCTGCAGTTCCTTTTCGGAATAGCCCGTCACGCGTCTCACCATGGGATTGTGGAACTTGACCAGGCCGTCCTGCACGACCACGATGCCTTCAGCGGCCTGGGCCACGATGAGCCGGCCACGCCGTTCGAGCTTTTCGAGATGCTTTACCCGCCGCAGATCGCGGGTCACATCGCGCACGCTCAGGATGTAGGCGGGTTTCCCGTCCCACTGCACGGGTTTCAGGCGGTAATCCAGCGCCAGCCCCGAATGGCCTCGCGCGATGATGGCCTGCTCGCCGGTCTCCAGTAGTTCCGCGGGCAATTCGAGTGGGCTGCCGGCGGTGAGACCTTTCGTCCCCTGTTCCAGAAGCCGGTGCGCCGATTCGTTCGCGAACAGAACCGCGCCGCCCTGGTCGAGAAGCACCAGCCCGTCCGGGTTCTGGAGCACCAGAGCTTCGAATTGCGACTCGATGGAAAGCCGCGACTGCGGACTGCCGGTCTTGAGAGGTTTTCGCTCGTGTGCCACGCCAAACACCCCCTGCAGTAAGGCGACCGTGCCCCGGAGCGTTCCGCGCGGGCGTGTGCCCCTCGTGCCCGCGCTCAACGCGCCTGCCGTTCTCCGGAATCCGGCTGCAACGCCCTGCCCTGAATCCGGCATGCGCACGCGGCATGCCGATCATCGCAGAAAAACACCTTCAGTATATCAATATCGTGCCTGTACTGCTAGTGAAGATGATCCTGCCGGCCGGTCCGCACCGAGGTGCATTCCCCTGCGCGCTCCATGTTGTGGCCGTCCATCATATGCCATTACTGCCAAGACATTTACGGATGCCTGCCCGGCACTTCTGCGGGCTGTCCTACTCCACTGACTATTATACCCGAGGAATGGCTCTTCGATAGCGAAGACTGGTTCCTGTGCCCCGGTTCTTTGTGGGAAGAGAACAGCCACAGAGGGCTTAGACATCCCAGCGTTTGAAAACCCCGGACACGAGCGGGGACATGTTCCAAGCGCCGTCCCCGGCGCGACAACGTGTCCCCGTTCGAACCTGCACAAGGGTCTTGAGATTTGGTGGCGCTGTTGTCTGCCGTCCCTACGGGACTCGTGGTTTGGGGGA